>JALZVD010000096.1 GCA_023300205.1 Akkermansiaceae bacterium
TTACTTCCTACACTTATTAATCAAATCATCTAAATAGCAAGTAATATCAATCAGCCCAGTCGTATACTTATTATCCGTGAGACAAACCAACTCCTCTCTCGCCTCCACTAATATGTTCGCCGCCGTATCCAGAGCACTCTCTATCGCACCTGCGTAATCAGCAATCCCCACTAGCACCTCAAAGTCCAGCGCCTGCTGCTCCACAATCCGCTTATTAAGCTTCATTCTCTGGTCATCAGTTGCATTCTCTAACAAGGTCAGCATCGGTAAAGTCAACTTACCCTTCTCCAGATCCGTGCCCAGCGTCTTTCCAATGTCGTCCTCAGTTCCCACCAAGTCCACACAATCATCATAAATCTGGTAAGCCGTTCCCAGCTTCATTCCATAGTCATACAGCGCCTTTTCAGTCGCATCATCAGCTCCAGAAAGATTCGCAGATATACCAGTAGCTGCCGCAAACAAAGCCCCAGTCTTCATAGAAATCACCTTAAAATAATCAGCCTTAGTCAGCGTCATATCAAACCTTCGCTGACTCTGTATCACCTCTCCTTCACACACCTCACGTGAAGCTCTACCCACTTTCCGGTTGATCTCTATATCGTCAAATTCTGTAGCTAACAGCAACGCATGGGAAAACAATGCATCGCCAAGAAGAACAGCCATCCCATTACCCCACTTCGCATTCGCTGTAAGTTCTTTTCTCCGGGTCGTCGCTTCATCAATGATATCATCATGCACTAACGTCGCCATATGGATCAACTCCAACACCACTCCTATCTTCAGATTCTCATCAGTGATAGAACCTAAAGCTCCTCCAGTTAAAATCGCCAATGCCGGACGAATCCGCTTCCCACTCGTATTGCAAATGTAATCAATATACGGAGCCACATTAGGATCAAACGCATCCACCTGCTCAGCGATCTGCTTCTCAACCTTGCGGATTTCAGGACGCACTAGCTCGAAAGGCAACTTACCTTGAGCATCCGTGAATGGTGAAAATGTTTTTAAAATAGACATGAAATTAGATCAACTGTGAGTCTGATTACAATCATGGACATAAACAGCAAATTTGCAATTAAAATCTAATAATTTTTATATTTTCAATAATTTCTGAAATGATAATTTGCACTCTCTATGATTCCATGCACCGTCTCAGAGATCGCCAAGTCATCTGTATTGATCGTCAGATCAGCCACCTCCGCGTAGATAGGGTCCCTCTCCGCCAGCATCGCCTCCACTCTCTCGCGTGGATTTTCAGTATTGAGCAGCGGCCTATGCTTAGATTTCCCAGTCCGCTCCATCACCGTATCCACACCAGCACGCAGCCATACCACATACCCCAGCTTCTTCAACCAGCCTCTATTCGCCCCCCGCACCGGGAGCCCACCACCAGTAGAAATAATCTGGTGCGTGCACTCTCTAGCATGCACCTGACTCAGTAAATCCGTCTCAAGATCCCTGAAATGCTCCTCACCCTTCTCAGAAAAAATCTGCGAGATCGGAACCCCTACACTCTCCTCAATAAGACAATCAGTATCCACCAGCGAATAGTTCAGCTGCAACCCTATCTCCCTCCCTATCGTAGATTTCCCACAGCCCATAAAGCCCACTAAGACAATATTCTGTCCGCAGGAAGCGTTCGGTGACTCAGAAAGTTCAGGCATAACGAAGAGTCTGTGATCATGAGCCACAATATGCAAGTGAGAAAATTTCCATCGATTACGCTCTATAGACTTGAAATATCACTAACTCTCTGTAACAAGCCCGCATGTCTCCAGCACCAACACTAAAGGAAGTCAGAGTTTTCGCACCAGCCACAGTTGCCAATGTAGCATGTGGCTATGACGTTCTCGGCTTCGCTATCGATGCCCCGGGCGATGAAGTCGTCGCGCGTTTCTCAGATAAACCAGGTCTCCGTATCACAGAGATCACAGGTGATGACGGCAAGCTCCCCAAGTCAGTAGAAGGCAATACCGCAGGCGTAGCAGCACTAGACCTACTCCGCCACCTTGGCATGCAAGACCGCGGCATCGAAATGGAAATCCACAAAAAAATGCCATTTGGCAGCGGACTAGGATCATCCGCCGCATCCGCAGTAGCTGGTGCATACGCAGTAAACAAACTCATCGGTGAACCTCTCTCAAAAAAACAACTACTACCCTTCGCCATGGCAGGTGAAGCCAGCGCAGACGGCGCATACCACGCAGACAACGTCGGCCCATCACTCCTCGGAGGCATCGTCTTCATCCGCTCCAACGAAGAGCTAGACATTGCACAGCTCCCCGTTCCTAAAAACCTCTGGGCAGCAGTCGTCCATCCAGACATCGAGATACTCACCAAAGTCGCTCGTGAAATATTACCCACAACCATCCCTATCGAAAACGCAACCCAGCAGATCGGTAACCTCGGTGGACTCATCTGCGGCATCATTCAGGAAGACTACGGTATGATCAGTCGCTCCATCCACGACGTCATCGCTGAGCCCCAGCGTCAGAAACTCATCCCAGAATTTTACAAAGCAAAACGCGCAGCACTCGCCAACGGCGCACTCGGCTTCTCCATCTCCGGAGCGGGCCCTAGCGTATTCGCACTCTGTGAAGGAGAAGAAATCGCCAATAAAGTAGCCGCAGCCGTCTCTAAAGTATTCTCAGACATCAACCTAGAAAACCAAATGCACGTCTCACCAATCAACCAAAACGGAGTCCACGTCATCTCATAACAAAAACTCCCACACCACCACCAGATTCAGATGAAATTTTACTCAACAAATAACCCAGACTTGAGAGTAGACCTCAAGGAAGCCGTCATCCGCTCACTTCCTGCAGACAACGGCCTCTACATGCCAGAATCCATCGCCCCACTACCAGAATCATTCTGGCAAAACTGGCGCACCATGAGCTTCCCTGAACTCGGATACCACGTCGCAAAAAACTTCTTCCAAGACGCCATCCCAGCTCATGACCTCAAGCAAATAGTTGACGACGCCATCAACTTCGACGCCCCACTCGTCCCTCTAACAGAACAATCTAACATCCTAGAACTCTTCCACGGACCCACACTAGCCTTCAAAGACTTCGGCGCCAGATTCATGGCTCGCCTCATGGCATACCTCACCAAGGACGACACCCAGGAACTAACAATACTAGTCGCCACATCAGGCGATACCGGCGGCGCCGTTGCCTCCGCATTCCACAACGTCCCAAGAACCCGCGTCATCATCCTCTACCCTAAAGGCGGAGTCAGTGACCTCCAGGAAAAGCAACTCACCACACTCGGCGGAAACATCTCAGCACTAGAAGTAGAAGGCTCATTCGATGACTGCCAGCGCATGGTCAAATCCTGCTTCCTAGACGCCGAGCTCACACAAAAGCACAACCTCACCTCCGCCAACTCCATCAACATCTCAAGACTCCTCCCCCAGTCATTCTACTACTTCCACGCCGCCCGTCAGCTACTAGACAGACACGAAGGAGCTCAGCCTACATTCGTCATCCCTAGCGGAAACTTCGGTAACCTCACAGCCGGCCTCATCGCCGTCCAGATGGGACTCCCTGTCAGACAATTCGTCGCAGCCACCAACATCAACGACGTCGTCCCTCGCTACCTAGCAGAAGGCAACTACGAGCCAGTCGAATCC
>JALZVD010000097.1 GCA_023300205.1 Akkermansiaceae bacterium
ACTCAAAAAAGCACACAAAATCACAAACCAATCACCCGCCAGAGCATACAGCGTCCATCGTGGATTCACAGGCACACGTGCATGACCAAACAGATTCCCATCAGTAAAAATACCCCCATCCCCATCAGTCAGAACCTGCATCCTCTTAGTCACATCATCCATCACCCCACCCGCCGTATCAATGATACAGCTCACCCCCGTATTAGCACAGCGCACCATCGGCCTCCGCAACTCTATCGCCCTAAACCTAGCATTCGCCATATGCTGCCTAGCCGCCTTACTCTCACCAAACCACCCATCATTCGTCACATTCACAATCATCTGTAACTCATCCCTCACAAATCTCCGCGTCACCCTTCCCACAGAATCCTCAAAACATACCGCCGGTATCACCCCCACTCTCACATCTCCCACCTCCAATGGCAGCGGATCAAAACTCGCCCCCTTCGTAAAATTCGCCCCAGGATTAGATCCATAAAGCGCCGTATAAATACTATCTCTAAACGGGATATCCGGAAAATACTCACCAAAAGGAACCAAATGAACCTTACCATAAATATCTAAACTACCCACCGCATAATCTTTCTCAACTTCCTCACCACCCTCTAACTCCACCCTAGCACCAGCTATCGCTATCGCATTATAATCCTTCCCCCCATACTTCACCCCCAGCTGCGGACCCATCCCATAATCCTGCGTCTCACCCTCATAAAAGTTAGAACCAAAAATCACCGAATGCCCCCCCCTAGCTAACAAATCATAACGCAAAACCTGATCCGTCATCGTCGTCAAGAAAGCATTCTCAACAACATCTTCGTAAATTAACCCATGCGTCAGCGCACTCTCCGGTAAGATCACCACATCCGGCAACTCCGGCTGCTGTGGCTCCCCCGTCTCAGCAGAACGCTCAATCGCATCAGCCCTTAAACCCTCAAAAGCCTCCTTCACCTCACGCGCAAACCACGCATAATTCCTCACCTGCTGCTCCTCATCCCCCCACTTCTCACTCTGTGAAATATTCGGTTGCAGTAACAACACCTTCACAGCCAGCTTCTCACTCTCCCTACACTCCCCTATCTTCACAACCCCATACACAAAGCTCAATGCCACCAACCCCACACTAAAAGCGATCTCCCAGTGCGCCTTAAATTTCCCTCCATCACGAGCCTCATCCAATAACCGCTT
Organism: Akkermansiaceae bacterium; assembly: GCA_023300205.1. GTDB lineage: Bacteria > Verrucomicrobiota > Verrucomicrobiia > Verrucomicrobiales > Akkermansiaceae > Rubritalea. The sequence goes on from JALZVD010000097.1 coordinate 1,186, forward strand.
CCCTAACTGAACCAGCATACTACAAATCAACATCGGCAAAAACGAAAGCCCCACAACACCCACCAAATCCGCAGCCTGCGACATCGTAGCATTCTCATGAAATGCCACCCCCAGACCATTCCAACTAAACCCAGTAAACAACCACCCACGCAGCCACTCCAGCACCACCCACAGAGATGCATGCATCACCGCAAACCGCATCACCCGCATCGACTCACCAAACCCACCCATCAAATCAAATCTCTTCCTCCTACCCCCTGCCAACTTCTCCTGCACCAACACATCAATACGCCTATTCACACCAGAATCATCCCCTGCGGACGAGCCTAAGCGAGTGCTAGCCTTACCCTTCCAAGGATTCCCCACAGTCGCCAAAAACACTCCCCAAACACCAAAATAAACCGCCAAATAAACACTCAACCCTATCCACGCAAACCAAGCCCCAACCTCCGGCACATTATCCAGTTCACCCATCGCCACCAACCAATTCACCGTCATCAGCCAAAACACCAACCCTCCCAACCAACCCAGAAAAAACCCTCTCCACTTCAACTTCACACAAGAACCACCACTCCACAGAGCCACCATCAACGGCACCCCCCACACCCACACAAATCCACCCACATCATAACCCGGAAAACACATCGCCAGCAGCACCCCACTCAGCACCGCAGCCATCACTCCCCAACCTTTTCTAAGAAAACTCATTACCCACTACATCTAAAGTTTATTCCATCACATGTCCAGAGCTGTATCCCCCCGTGGCGGAGGTTTCTAACCTCCAAGCCAAACCACCTAAATCATAAAACCTAACCACCTAAAACCTCTCCACATCAACACAAACCCAAATCCCGCACAAACTCATCATCATCATCAAAATCACAAACATCCAACTGCTCAGCAACAATTTCCCTCACCCGCTCACGCACAAACCGCCTACACCACATCCCATAAACACCCAAATACGTAGGATTCCTCACCACTAACCTCTCCACCACATCACCCACAGTCCTAGGAGCAGCATGCCCACTTAGCCATGACCCATGCCAAGCAAGCCCCTCTAGAGAAACCTTCCCAGTAAACAACCTCCACAACCCCTTACCCTTAAACTTGGGAAACAACTCCTCCAATCTCGCCTCTAGCTTCACCGCCCCACGCTCAGCACCAGTCGCCTTCACTATCTCACTCCTCACCTTATAAAAAGCGCGCTGCGAGAGACAAGCCGTAACCCTAAATTTCTCATCCTCAAAATCCACATCCACCACATCATCCTCCACATCCAGCTTACTACAAACCGCCTCAATCAAATCCCTAGGCGTAACCATACTCTCAGCATCACCATCAGAAATAGTGATCCCAAACTCCTCCTCAGCCTTCAAAATTAACTCTACTCCATCTAGACCCATGGCAAAAACCTAACCAACTAACTCTTCAGAGTAAACCCTTTTTCAACCCTCAAAAAAAGCCCACCTACCTACACCTACCAACAACACCAACCATACCCATAATCTACAAACATTTTCCTGTATTACCCCACCTCCCTAAGATATATACACACTCAATCACATGCCTCTAATATCTAACACCCTACAAACCATCCGCGACCAAGTCGCACACATCGTCGTCGGCCAAGAAACCCTCGTCGAACGCCTACTCCTCGCCCTACTATGCAACGGTCACGTCCTCCTCGAAGGCCTCCCAGGAGTCGCCAAGACCCTCACCATCAACACCCTCGCAAAAGCAGTCAAAGCAGACTTCAGCCGCGTCCAGTTCACCCCAGACCTACTCCCAGGTGACCTCACAGGCACCCTAGTCTACGACCCCCGCACCCACTCCTTCACCCCAGAAAAAGGCCCCATCTTCGCCAACTTCCTACTAGCAGACGAGATCAACCGCGCCCCCGCCAAAGTCCAGTCCGCACTCCTAGAAGCCATGGCAGAAAAACAAGTCACACTAGGAAAAGAAACCTTCCTCCTCCCCAAGCCATTCCTTGTCCTAGCCACCCAGAACCCTGTAGAACAAGAAGGCACCTACAACCTCCCAGAAGCACAAGTCGACCGCTTCATGTTCAAGCTCAAAGTAGACTACCCATCCATCGAAGAAGAACTACTCATCGTCCAGAGAATGGCTCGCACAGAACCCATCCTAGAAATCGAACCCGTCATCAACATCGAGCAACTCATCCTCCTCCGCACCGAACTAGAAAAAGTCCAGATCGACGAGAAAATCGAACGCTACCTCCTCCGCATCGTAGACGCCACCCGCAACCCACAAAAATACAACCTAGACATCGCCCAGTACATCCGCTTCGGAGCCTCCCCCCGCGCATCCATCTTCCTCTCACTAGCCGCACGCGGACAAGCACTCATGAACGGCCGTGACTACACCACCCCCCAAGACGTCAAAGACGTAGCCCACGACATCCTCCGCCACCGCATCGCCCTCAGCTACCGCGCAGAAGCAGCCCCCATCTCCTCAGATGACCTCCTAGAAACCATCCTCAAACAAGTACCCATCAACCAAGAAGAATAAACCAACCAAAAACTACAATGTAGATCTCTCCACTTTACAGAGTCAGACCAATTCATGATTCCTCAAGAACCTCTGAAACCTTTATTATATATATACCACACAGGAAGCCATCTATCAGTATTCACAGTTCATGCCCCCCTTTGCCCTTCACTACTTTTTCTTTCTCTATAAAGGCACAGACTCTTTTTATTCTTTTCAAGACCTGAACGCAATAAGAGCCAATCAGGCTCCAGAATATTCAAATCCCCCAGGCATGGCGAGACATTACGATCCAATAAGTAAGACATTTTTAAATCTCACCTCATCTATCAAGACAGACAATCTAAAATCATAGACCAACAAAAAAAGCCCCCCGTTTCCGGAGAGCTTTTTGAAATGAAGTTTTAGACCAGATCTATCGTCTCCGACGAAGTAACACAACCAAGGAAGACAGTCCGATAAGGGCCGTTGAAGAAGGCTCAGGAACACTCACGAAATTAAGATTTCCAAAGCCTACAAAGAAGTTGTTATTTCCTGCACTAGACGTGGTAAAGCCTCTCACAGAGCTTGAGGTAACATCATTCGAAAGCCATGCGATCGACGCTTGAGCACCAGTTCCGTTGTTAGTAATTTGATAAATATCGGTAGAAGGGTTTGTCGCATCATAGGTAGAAGCGCCTGTAAAGCGATATCCGGTCCCTAAAAGATCTTCGAAGCCGTCACTCAGCCCAACTCCCAAAATGGCACCATGACGCACTTGTGAATCGCCAGAGACAATTTTCGTTCCATCACTCTGGAGGATACTAGTATTGATGCTGAATGAAAGCACTGAGGTATTGGAAGCAAATCTATCCCCTACGTTCCATGCTGCACCAGTACTGCTCGTAAAAGTGTCTGTCCATGCGAAGGTAATCGAATTTGGAGCAAGAGCTGTAGATCCATCAGCCAGAGTGAACATCGAGCTTACATCTGAGGTTCCTGAAAAAGGTCCACCTTGTAATGTTGTAATTCCAACATCTCCAGGGGCAATAGTGACGAATTGGGCTTCTGCTAACATCGCAAAAGAGGACGAGATCAGAAGTGTAGATATAGTTAATTTCATATTTTTCATAATTTTGGTATTTCTAGGGGTTAATATAGGGGAGGAGGATTACCATATGGTAACTTGCGACTCAAATAGCCCATTAAGTTAAACGAGTCAACTTCTAAAATTGATAATTAATAACATTTTAATACATTTACACCCTTACTAGCTGTCTTATCCACAACAGAACCCTCAGCAAAAACAAAGAGCACCTGTATTATGACCACAGTTCTCATTAGTCATCGTGTTACCAAGCATTTTACTAGTAGAATCACTACCCATTTTATACAATATTTTTCTGTATTCTCACATCCCCCTGCGATATGAATCAAACCTAATCTAGGTCGCCAATCTCTGACATTCTAGAAACCATCCTTAAAGAACTATCCATCAACATTTCATAAAACAACCTCGTGCTAAATGAAGCTGAACATCGCCTAAACCTGCTAGAGCTGAAATGTCGCAAACCAGTAGAGCACCTACTAGCCGGCGAATACCGCTCCCTCTTCAAAGGCCGCGGCATCGAGTTCGAAGACGTCCGCCCCTACCAACCTGGCGATGACGTCCGCGCCATGGACTGGAAAGTCACCGCCCGGACCGGAGAACCACACATCAAACGCTACATCGAAGAACGCGAACAATGCTTCTACCTCTTAGTCGACCTCTCCGCCTCCATCCTCCACCACCCAAAAGCAAACAAACGTGAAGCCATAGTCCACATCTGCTCCCTCCTAACCATGGCAGCCATCACAAATCAAGACCGCGTCGGACTCATCCTCTTCACAGACCAGATCGAACACATCATCCCACCCGCAAAAGGCAGAAGCCATGCCATGCGCATCATG
>JALZVD010000098.1 GCA_023300205.1 Akkermansiaceae bacterium
ATTCTAGACGCAACCATCACTACCCCAAAAGGAAACATCCGGTTCCTCGGCGCTCACCTCAAATCCAAACGCCCCATCGCCATCTATGACCAAGCAGAGATTCGCAGAGAAGAAGCTCAGCTTCTTAGAAAACACGCATCAGCTGTCCTCTCAGAACCCACAAGAAAAGTCATGGTCTTTGGTGATATGAATGACACCAAAGGAAGCTCCACCATCAGACTCATGCAAGGAGCTAAAAATCACAAACTCACCACCATAGAACTCTTCGACAAACACGGCACAAAATGGACGCAATACTGGGCAAAAGAAGACATATACTCCCGCTTCGACTTCGTCTTTGTATCCAAATCACTACTCCCAAGCATTGATAAAAAAGCATCCTACGTTCTAGACACCCCACCAGGTGATCCCGCCAGCGACCACCGCGCCCTAGTCATTCTAATTAAATAATAGCCTTCTTAAAGGCTCTAGATGCCCTACCACTCTCCAGCAGTCTCTTAGCACGCTCCTCTGGTAGACACCTTACATCCATTTCATCATAACCTATCTTCTTAAAAAAATCTGCAGACCGGTTACTCAGCGCAAAGACATACCCCGCCTCTTTACTCTTAGCCTTATCCTCCAGAAATTCTACCATAACCGCTCCGTAGCCAGTTCCTTCATGAGACTGTTTCACATACAAGCAAGCCACCTCAGCACAATCTCCATATTCATACAGCGCACCACAACCAACCACATTATCATCCACCTCCATCACGTAATAAGCACCGATGTTGTCCCGCACTTCTTCAAATGTCCTAGGCACAAGATGAGTATTCCTAACAGACCTACCGATCATCCCTAACATCTCAGAAATATCCTCCTCAGTAATCGGTCGTATTGAGCGATAACTATCTGTATAAAACATCGTCCCCACACCTTCAGCAGAAAACAACTCACTCAGAAGAACTCCCTGCTGGCTCACATCCAGTAAATGCACCCGCGGAACTCCTAATCGGCAAGCCTTCACTGCTTGTATCTGAGTCGCATGATTAGACTCTGACACGTCCTCTGCAAACTCATCAATATGGATAAATTTTACCACCTCACCCCTAGCATCCATAAGCTTAGGATCTGATGAAACACAGATCAACTTTGCCGCATGTAAGGAACCACTCACACCTATCAATTCATCAGAAATCAGCTCCCCTTCACGAGCGATCACAAATGCCTGCCCCCTATCTAACAGTTCATCTAGCCCATCATCCACACATGACCGCACCACACTAGAAACACGCAGCTCAATCTCTGCAGAATAATCAAAGAAATCTTGCGCCTGCTCTACACACATAGACACCACAAGCTTCACCCCTACCTGCTGTAGCGCCGAGAGATCCATCATGATCTCAGCCTTCACCGCATCATTCGCCGTGACCCAGTCTATATCGATCACAAATAACTTACCCCTAAACAGAGGCACATATTGAAGCAGTCCTCGTATGTCAGATTTTAGATCCATAGATAACAGTATTCATCCCCCCATTTAATGCTGCCGCATCGCAGCCTTATGAGCCACCTCAGGAACCTGAGATTTCCACTCCTCTTGCCCTTCACTAATCATTTTCAAGATATCCCTGCCAGTGTAGGTAAGTAATTCCTCATCACTACATGCCACACCCTGAATCATCGCATTCTCTCGGAAATACAGGAATAAATGACGCAGATGATCATCAATCGAAAATACATCCGTCGTCACCAGTTCACCAGTCTTGCGGTTCTTCCAAGGATAAACATACAGTGCCAAATTATTTTTAAACAACCTACCAAAAGACTCTAATATACCTCCAGCAAGATTCTCTGACCACTTCTCTTTAAATAACTCATTCAGTAATCCTATACTCAATGAAATTGCAATCGGCTGATCCGTATATCGATTCAGATAAGTTGCTATCTTATGGAACTCTGGACACCTAGAAACAAGAACAGTCTTCCCCAGCGCCTGCAAAGTATCCGCCCGGTCCAAGAAATCAACATGATCAACCACATCACCTCTCAATAGATTATTCATCGATATCTCACATATACCCATGTAGCGCTCTTGCTGACCCACATCTAACTTCTCAAAAAAACTCTTCTTAGTCTGCTCCATCATATCTAAATGGAGATTCGTCACAGGATCAAAACTTCCCCTGAGTAACGCAATCGGCTTTTTATAAAGCACCTCAGCAGGCTGCACCACTTCTCCCTCCGGAGTAAACATCGCAGCATCAGTGAGACCACTCTGCACCAACTGAAGAGAACATAAACGGTTATCTACATACTTAAACCCTTCACCTAAAAACTTAAGAACATCCACCTCAACACTACTAGACTTAAGACCATCCATCAGAGACTCCACAAATGTAGGTAAGCTATCCCTATGGTAAAACGCAGCATAAATTAAATTCACACCAAAAATCCCCAGCGCAGTCATCTGATCCACATTTTCCTCATCGAGCAGCCTCACATGACAAAGAATATCACTCGGAGGACCTAACGGCTTCAACTGCAAGCGTACTCCCATCCAGCCATGACACTCGCCCGTGTCTTTATAACCTCTCGCCCTCACTGTATTACAATAAGAGAAAAAATTAGATTGATCACCTCTACTGCCAGACAAACGCTCATCTAACAATGCATACTCGTGATCCAGCATTGATTTCACACGCTCACGAGACACATACCTACCTGATTTACCATAGATTTCATCGCTCATCGTCATGTCATAAGCAGAAATCGTCTTTGCCACCGTTCCAGCAGAAGCAGACGCTCTAAAGAACCAATCAGCAACTCCCTGACCCGCTCCTATCTCAGCAAACGTTCCATACTTTGAAGCATCTAAATTGATCCTCAAAGCCTTATCGTAAGTACTTATTACCTGTTCTTTAGACATATTAATTTTCTTCTGTTATTACCCAACCATCTTGGACAATCCCCTCAATAAACACCTGATCACCTTTCTTCGCATCACTAGGAAAATAAATATCAAGTATCACTCTCCTGTTATCGCTATTTCCAAAATTAAATAACAACTGGTCAGTCGCTGAGCCTTTCTCAACATAACCATAGATAGGATCTTCCTCATTAGGATTAATTAATGAGACTGCCTGCCACATATGCTCATCAGCAAATTCATTATTATAATAGTAAGCTCGCTTGGCGGTCACTCTTACTCTAACTGCAGTAGTCGGTTTCTTGGCAGCTAGCTCATCCCAAGTCATATCACAATAAGCCACATAACTTTCCCAATCCAAAAGAACCTCATCCTCGCCATACTCTAATACACCTGTACTATTGCTATAATCTTGCGTCTGACAAACAAAAGAAAGAAACCCTGGAGAAGAAGCCGTTTTCATTGTGCTGCTCAGCGACCTAAAAGCAGACTGACTAATTGCCTGTCCCTTATAAAATTTAACCATCTTCTCTCTTATATTTTCCACGGGCCGCACATACGGAAGCATATCATCCACCGTCTTAGACGCTAATAGCCCAGTTAAAAAATCTTCCAACTGCTCCACCTGAGCCTCATTCTTAGGGTCATACACATAAAAGTCATTACCTACACTACCATTTAGCCTTAAATCAGAAGAATCACCCCCTTGCTTTCCCTTTCCTGCAATCATCTCTTCTTCAGATCTAGAACCACTGCCAGACATAAGCAGGTAGGCTAACCCCCCTATGAGCAACAAAGAAAACAAAGTAATCAGCGACACATACTTCAATGACTTCTCATTACTCTCTCGCTGTACTTCACTCTCATCCGCCCACTCATGACGCTCTCCTTCAGCTAAAGTCCTTTGATACTTCACCACCTCACCCATAGAACCTTTAGTTACATGGCTCACATACTTCTCCTTTGAAACCACCAACTCAGAAACTTTATCAGCAGAGGATGGAACCGTTAGTAAATGTTCACACCCAGGGCAAGTCACCCCATTACCCCCCAAATCCTGAGATAAGGAGAAAATCATTCTGCACGTTGGGCACACGTAACCTGCTTTTTCTTTCGGATCTATAGTCTGAGTAGTCACTCATCAAAGACTAGCCAGCTACTCAGAGAAGGCAAGAAGTTAGCCAGCTAAAAAAGTCATACTCTAAATCAGTAATTAATCCGTGATGACCATCCGCAGTGGCTCCACAAGACGTATCTCAGAAACTTGATTCTGCTCTTCTAAAAAGTCAAAATCCATTGAGCCTAATCCACGGCCAGCACGGTAAATACTCTTCGGCTTTGGTGCATAAATCGGCGCAATAGATTCATAAGGATCTTCACCCACAAGCGTGGGCTCCTTGGGCTTGATCGGCACTAAATTCAGTCTCTCTATCGGACTAAGATTAGTCTCATCAGCTAAGTAATCTCTATGGAAATCTCCAAAGCTAGCACCATGAACAGGACAGGACCCCTTAGGTCGTTGATCAACTTTAAAATACTCTTCATACCCAGTACTCTTATAACTACTCTCACCCGTCACAATATTATGCACATACTCCTCGCATGACTTAGATACAGGTTTTCCAGAATGCCTACAGATCGTCATTTTCACAACCTCATCTGGCTGCTCTACATCGGCTTTGCCTAGCTTATCTCCTGCAGCACGCATCATATCCACCCATACAGGCATCACAGTCTCCTTACTAAAAGCCTCTGGATAGATTTCCCTTCTGACTCCATCATAAAATCCTGACCACAGCGCGCAAGTTACCTTACCATTATAACCCACAAACCAATGATTACTAAAATCACTCGTAGTCCCAGTCTTACCGCCACCATGGAAATCTGTCAACCCCGCCTCATTAAACACATCACTCCCACTACCATTATAAAGCGCATCCTCTAGCATCTTATTCACCAGAAATGCCGTAGAATCTGACACCACACGCTCATTCTTCACATCACCCTCGCGTCTCCATTGGTAAACCTCTGAACCAGAACTATCCTCAATACGGCTTATCCACACCAGATCTTTAACCATCTGCCCCCCATTAGGAAACGCAGAATAAGCCTTCACTAACTCCGTGATAGAAGTATCCTCAGAACCTAACAAAGTCTTATTCAAAAGCCTTCCCTTCGGCTTTCGTAGCCCAAATTTCTCTGACGTCTGCCATACCTGATTTAACCCCACCATACGTCCCAACCTAACAGTTGCCGCTATCTTAGATGCCGCTAAAGCCCTACGCATCGGAATATAACCTTCATACGTCGGGGAAGCCAGCTCATTACCCCACTCACCTAAGATCCCCTCCACTCCATCAATCATCACCTGCCTATTATCCATCGCCTCATCAATAAGCTGAGTCGAACTATTCATCCCATTCTCAAGCGCAGAGGCATAAATAAACGGAAAAAACGCCGTCCCTACAGGCTTCCTGCCAGAATTCACAAAGTCATACTGTGATTGATCAAAATTACGCCCACCCACATACGCGATCACCTCACCAGTAGAATTATTGATCATCATACCTGCTCCCTGTAGATACTCTGGCTTAGAATCCTCAGACTTCACATAATCAACATACTTAGGATGATCATAACCCTCGCGCTTCTCCACCTCCAAAAGCTTCTTTTTCAAATCGCGCTCTAACTTCTTCTGAAGCTCTCTATCAATCGTAGTAAATATCTTAAATCCTCCCTTAGCCTTCACCGTCTCACTCATACCTCTACCATCCAGTATCTTATTAAATGTATCAGCCACACGGTCATGGAAATGTGAAGTCCCTCGCTGGATTGGCATCGGGTTCAAAACAAGCGGCCTACTTCTATACTCTTCTCGCTCATGCTCATTGATCATCCCTTCCACTAACATTCTCTCCAGAACACGGTTCTTAACCTTCTTATTCTGATAGCCCTGCTCACGCTTACCATCAGCAGTCTTATTCCAGCTCGTTGGGCAATAATGCGCAGGATTACGGATCGCACCCACCAGAGCTGCACACTCATGGATTTCTAGATCCTTAGGCTCCTTACCAAAAAAACCCAGTGACGCAGATCGTATTCCATAAAATCCACCACCAAAATTCACCCGGTTCAAATAAAATTCCAAAATATCCTGCTTCGTATAGCGCTCCTCAATACGGATCGCCAAATAGATCTCCACCAACTTGCGCTCATAAGTACTCTCATCTCGCCTATTCGCCTCATCCTGTAGATAATACGCATTTCTCGCCAGCTGCTGAGTCAGCGTACTAGCACCACCAGACACACTACCACCCTTTACCTCCTGCAGCACCACACGGGTAATACCCTTAAGGTCATACCCCTCATGACTAAAGAACCTTGCATCCTCCGCCGCTATCAAAGTATCAATAAACAACTGCGGAACATCTCCCACTCGGATCGGGTCCCGGTTCTCATTGAAAATTCTTCCCACCTCGCTTTTCTCCCTATCATAGATCATATTCGGCATCTGAACCTCATCTACCAAATCTAAATCATAACCATCAGCTCTCTCCCTATACTTATCAGACCAGATCCAAGCCACTAATAGAAACAAAAGCAGACACAGAAAGCCTATCCCAAAAAACATGATAAACCACTTACGCCTGAAAATTGACTTCTTGCGCACTTTCCTCCTAGAGTTAAACTTCTTCCAGCTCATAATATCTAATAAAATTTTCGCAGACCAACCATACTCATGTCCACTGATCAAAATAATATATACCCACAGATCGCCCAAGACGCAACCCTCAGATTAGAAAGTTTTCTATCTCAGCAGATTCTCCAAAATGACCCCATCTCATTCCGTGAATTCATGCACCACGCACTCTATCACCCACAGCACGGATACTACACACGTGGACACCAAAACGTAGGCAAAGCCGGTGACTTCTTCACCAGCGTCAGCGTAGGCTCATGCTTCGGCACCATCCTCGCCCACCGCATCCATCAGCTCTGGACTCAGCGCCGCTACCCACACTCCTACCACATCATCGAAATGGGCGCCAACAACGGCCAACTCGCACTAGACATCCTAAACACCATCCAGCAAACCTTCCCACTCCTCTACACTGCCCTCACCTACCACATCATCGAGCACCTAGAACCCGTCAGAGAAATCCAGTCACAAACCCTCACCAACCACCACCAAAAAATCTCCCTCCACACCTCACCATCAGAAATCTCAGAAAATCACGGCATCATCCTCAGCAATGAACTCATTGACGCCTTCCCCGTCCACCTCCTCCAGCTACAAAATGCCACCTGGCACCAGCGCTGCGTCACCCTCACAAACAACAAACTAACCTTCACCCTCACCCCAGAACTCACCCCAGAACTACAAGCATTCACCAACAACCTACCCTCACAACTCCCAAACGGCTACCAGACAGAATACCGCCCAGGACTAGACCACCACATCCAGCAAACCACCCAAATGCTACAAACCTCCCACACCATCACCATCGACTACGGCCACACCCACTCCTCCTACTACACCCCATCCCGCACCACCGGCACCCTCAGATGCTACCACCAGCACACCGCTGACGAAGCCCCCCTCATACTACCAGGCCTAAAAGACATCACCGCACACGTAGACTTCACCCAACTTGCCAAAGCCTACCTCCGCCACCGCCATCACATCACACACTTCTCATCCCAGTCCCACTACCTCACCACCCACGCCAAAAAATGGCTCCTATCACTAGAAGAAAATTTAAGCCCACAAAACTTCAAGCTCATCCGCCAGTTCCAGACCCTCACCCACCCCACCACCATGGGACACCAGTTCCACATCCTAGAAACATCCACCACACCAAACAACTGCCCAGACACACTACAAAAACTAGAACTCACAGAACCCCACCATAACAAATAACACATTCCACCGTAACTTTCCCCTCCACTCTCAGTTAATAACCACATGAAGAACATCACACTCTCAGCCATCATTGCCCTCACCACCCTAACCTCACTCCACGCCAAAGGACCACGCCCCAATGACCTCGGCGCCGTCCAGCTCCCCATCGGCTCACAAGCAGTCATCTGGTACGCCACCTGGGACACCGCACTCACAGAAGCCCAGCGCACCAACCGCCCCATCTTCTTCATGGCCGCCGCCCACCAGTGTGGATCCATCTCAGGAACATTCTGACCAGGATACATGTCCACAGAGATCAGTTTGTTCTCACAAAAACCATTCATCAACGCCTCTAAAAACTACGTCTGCCTCAGACTAGGAACCTACGAAAGCCCAGAAAACCAAGCCATCATCAGATCACTACTCAACGGCAAAATGGAAAACACAGCCTTCGTCGTATTCTCACCAGACGGCAAAGCCGCACTCACCAAATCTGGCAGAAGCCCCAGGCACGCCTTCGGCAAAAACATCATCGAAGGCATGAACACCATCGCCGCCAAATTCAAACCCTCCGCATCCACAGAAAAATCAACCCTCTCAGACTTCCACAGCTTCAAACAAGCCCTCAACGTAGCCTCCGCTGACCAACGCCTCCTCCTCTTCGCAGTAACCAATAATGCCCAACTAGCCACCACCAAGACCAAGCTCCAGACCATCTTCAACCACCCAGAAACTACTGGCAGATTCTTCTACGACATCGCAGGCCAGAAAGACACCCACTGGCAGAAATCTATCAAAAACACCACCCAGAAAACCGGCATCTTCATCATCCAGTCCGCCAAATACGGCCAGACCGGAACCGCCCTCGCACA
>JALZVD010000099.1 GCA_023300205.1 Akkermansiaceae bacterium
TCAGAATGCACTACTTACCCCCATTTGGCAACAACCCGCAAAAAAAGATACAAAAAATTACATTACACCCTTTGATAATGACAATCTATCCTTTAAAACCAACACCATAACCAACTTATAAATATGCGCTGGAAAAACAGAAGAGAAAGTACGAACGTTGAAGACAGACGTGGAGAAACGGTCCCTAACAGCTCCAGAAGAGGCATGGGTATCGCTGGTGGACTAGGCATTGGCAGAGTTCTCTTCTCATTATTCAGACGTGGCAGCGGCAAGACCAAAATAATGCTCATCGCTGGACTAGTTGTCGCCATGGTCGCCTTTAACTTCAACCCACTCTCCCTCTTCGGAATGGGCAACATCACCAGAGGTTCTAGCGCCCAAACACAACAATCAACACAAAGTATACCCGCACCAGATGATGAATACGCTGCGTTTCTAAAATCAGTCATCGGAATGAACGAAGACTTCTGGGCGAAAGAACTTCCAAGACACAATATCAGATACAGACCAGCTCAAGTCCGCATCTACAGCGTAGGAACCAAAATGGACAACGGCAGTGTTGCAGACGCAAGCATGGGACCATTCTACCTCCCTGCAGAAGAACGTATCTACATTGACCCATCATTCTTCCTACAAATGAGAGATGAATTCCAAGTCGATGGTGAATTCGCCAGAGCCTACGTCATGGCACACGAATACGGCCACCACATCCAGCACATACTAGGCAGAACCACAGCACTTCACAGTAAACACGGTAAAATCGACAAAATCGAATACAACCGTGAATCAGTCAGACTCGAACTCCACGCAGACTTCTTAGCCGGAGTATTCGCCCATCACGATGACAAAACATTCGACTCCGTAGACAGAGCAGACATCCAAAGTGCCATGAAATGCGCCAAAGCCATCGGTGATGACATCCTCCAAAAGCGCGCTGGCCAGCGTATCAATAGCGACCACTTCACCCACGGAACCTCAGAACAGCGCGCCCGCTGGTTCATGAAAGGCTTCCAGAATGGTCTATTAGCAGAAGGTGAGCAAATCTTCACCATGGATTACAATAGACTCTAATCATCTGCATCCATCAGATGACTGAGAATAAATCTTACCTCAAGCTACACCTCTTCGTCCTCATCATCGCCTCCACCGCGATACTCGGCGAGCTCATTAGCTTACCACCCCAGTCTCTCGTCATCTGGCGTACGGGTATCGCTGCCATAGTCCTAGGAATTTGGCTCAAAGGGAATATAATCTCATTCCAGTTCAAACGCCTTGCTCTCATCACTGGCCTCATCCTCGGCGCACACTGGATGACCTTCTTCGCCGCCGTAAACCTAGCAAATGTCTCCATCTGTCTCACAGGCATAGCCACCACATCTCTATTCACAGCCGCCACAGAAGCGCTCCAAGAAAAACGCCTCCCCCACAAGCATGAGATCTGGATCGGCCTACTCATCATCCCCAGCATCATACTCATCGCTGGCGTAGAGAGTGGATACCTGCTAGGACTACTCTGCGCCATATTCTCTGCCCTACTATCTTCAATCTTCCCGGTCATCAATAAATCCATGGTCAGAAAAGGAGCAAACGCAGAAGCCATCACCTTCTACGAGATGCTTGGAGCCATGGTAGCCTGTGCTCTCATTAGCATCATCTTTCTAATCAACGGATCAACACACTCAAACTTTACTCCATCAGGACTAGATTGGCTCTGGCTTACCATTCTAGCATTAATCTGCACAGTATTTGCATACTCCATATACAACAACCTACTAAAAACCTTCAGCGCTTACGAGACATCACTAGCGATCAATTTCGAACCCGTTTACGGTATCATCCTTGCCGCAGTCTTATTCCACGAGCATCAGCAGCTACACCCCCTATTCTTCATCGGCGCAGCTACCATTGTTCTCGCTAACCTCCTAAACCCCATACTAGCGAAACGCTTCAGACACTCCATCAAGTAAATAAAGCCCTAAAAAACCATTGCTAGCGTGATGAACGGCTAGAACTACTTCGCCCTGAACCACTCCTATTTAGAGAACCTCTACTTGATACCGCTCTGCTACTGCTCCGGCTACCGGAGTAATGATTAGATCGAGACTGGTTAGATTGCTGTGTCCCGTGTGAACCATGTGAAGAACTCCCATGATTATAATGACTATTATTTCTAGAATTGCGGTAGCTATGGTTATTGGAATAGACACTACTTCTATTATAATGATTACCAGAATAACTCTGTTTAGTCCTAGTATAATTCCCTCTACTTGATCCAGAGTAACGGCCAGAAGAACCATAAGTACTATATCCCTTAGGAGCTATTGCCCTGTAATACCTTCCATTACTACGCTTATACCAATAATTGTTAGAATAGTAATAAGGGATTCCACCTGCATAAAACGTCCTATATCCTGTTGGGAGAACACTTATCCCCACAGAACCTCCTGAGTATCCCACCGTACCTACTCTCGGAGAAACACAAGATGAAAATCCTAACAACGCCACAGATGCTCCGATAATACACAACAATTTATTTCTCATACAACCAAGCTTGCACAACTATGAGCATTCCACAAACGAATATCATAAAAAAACACTTCAGCCCCATCAACTGCTCTAAAACAAATCAGCCTGATTTAAATCCCCACTAAGAGCCTCCAGCATATCCTCCATACTCTCCACAGTGCCAAACTCCAACCACTCAGTAGGCTTATCTTGCTCCGCACAAATCAACTCAGTAACATTCAATGAAGAAATCAACGGAGCAATCGTCTTAGTCGCTATCTCAGCATGATTACAATCACTACTCAAATGCCCTAACAGAACACAACGCAACTTCGCACACCCAATATCCGCAATCAACTCTCCTGCCTGTGTATTAGATAAATGCCCATGTCTTGACGCTATCCGCTGCTTCGTAGCCCAGGGGCGTTTCGTATCTGCCTCCAGAAGCTCCTCATCATAATTTGCCTCTACAAATAGCGCATCAGCTCCCTTCAAGTGCACCCGCATAGACTGAGTGATATACCCCACATCCGTAACCAGCCCAAACCTTGCCGTAGAACTCTCCAGAACAAACCCCACTGGCTCAGCTGCATCATGTGGAATCGCAAAAGCCGTCACCTCCAGCGCTCCAACATCAAACGCCTGACCAGTCTGAAACACCCTCCACCGTATCTCACTCTTCATACCATACTCAAGAGCCTCCTTCGTCAGAGCATTCACATACACAGGAATATCACGCTTTCGCATAAACACATCCAGACCACGCGCATGATCACTATGCTCATGCGTCAGAAATATCCCCGTCAACGAGTCCGGATCTATCCCCATATGCTCAAGCCTCAGAATAATCTGCTTCGCACTCAACCCCACATCAATCAAATAAACGCCACTTCCACACGAGATCACCGTTGCGTTCCCTCCACTCCCACTTCCTAAAACTGAAACCTTCATACTCACGCCACATACTCTGTCCTAATCCAACTCATCCCTCAAGTCTGATTGTAAATTCTACGCATTTTTACCATTTTAACCTTCCGTATTCATAAAAATAAACCCAAACTAACGCCATGAACACCGTGAGAATACTCATCTGCGCAACCTTCGCGCTTCTCGTCGCCGCCCTCGTCCACACCTACTCCACAAAAGGCGGTTCGGACAGCAAATCACTCAGCCAACTCAAAAACGAATACCACCAACTAAAGCTGCAAAATGATCTCGACCGTGAAAAAAACGCAGCCACCCCCGTGAAACTAAACCAATACAATGATCCCTTTGCTACTACTGTCACCACCAGCCCTACCCGGCCTGTTCCTCCAGCAGACTTTGTGAATCCATTAGCGGATAACACTTCCGGACCTGTTCCACCAAAACTCACTACAGACGCAATTGCTAAAATTGACGCCCTAGAAATCGAGAACGCAAAGCTTAAAGCACAACAAGAAGCTCAGGAATCTGAGAACGATATGCTCCACCAAGAAGCAGGTGCCATCCAAAATGAACTCCTCGCTCAGAGCCAACCAGAAGAAGCCAGAGCTACTGAAATCTCCCAAGCACTCGTCATGGCTAGAGTCAAAATCTATGACACCAAAAGCGGCATCACCGTCCTAGACCTAGTCAGACCTCAGAACCTCACCACAGGTCAAGTATTAGGAATTCGTAGAGGATCAGCTGGCGGCATCATCGGCAGAATCAAACTCGGAAATATCGAAAGCAACGAGCTAGGCTACGCAGACCCCATCCTTGAATCTTTCTTCGGTGGCCCAGTCGATATCCAAGTCGGTGATGAAATCATCGTCATCCCATAAATCCTGATATCATCAGCATGCCTCACTTCACCATATCCGAACTCAAGAAAAACACCGGCGAAAACCCCACAACAGCCACCGTTGACACACAACTCCAAAAGTGCGTCACAAAAACCACTAAATCCGGTAAGCCATACCTCCAGATCACACTCACTGACGCCATTGATCAGTTCGCTCTCAAGATTTGGGAAAATCTCCCCCAGTTCTCAACCATCCAGAACATCCCCCTAGACTCATTCATCAGACTAGAAGGAGACTGGATACAGAACCAATACGGTATCGATGCCAGCCGCTGGCAGTTCCGCCTACTCAACGAAGGTGAAATCCAGAACTTCCTCATCGGTGACCCACTAACATCTAAGATCCAAACCAAAGACTGGAACGACATCGTCAAACTCACCTCCAGTATCAACGACCCAAGACTCCACCAACTCTGCGCACTCTTCCTAGAAAAACACGGTGACAAATTCCGCCGCACCGCAGCCGCCCGTAAGAACCATCACGCTCGCCGCGGAGGCATCCTTGAACACGTCGCTCAGATGATGCGTTCAGCAGTCGCCCTCTGCACCGTCTACACAGAGCTCAATCAAGACCTACTCATCGCCGGAGTCCTCTTCCATGACTCAGGTAAACTCTGGGAAAACTCATACCCAGAGCGCGGATTCACCCAGCCATATGACATCCAAGGAGAAATGCTCGGCCACATCCCACTCGGCATCAGCCTCGTTGACAAACTCTGGGACCAAATGATCTCAACCTGC
>JALZVD010000100.1 GCA_023300205.1 Akkermansiaceae bacterium
AAGAAAGCAAGATGCTTATACTGATAGTGCAATAACAGTCGTCGAGCCTGGTGGTCGAGGATATTATCTCTGGCAAATTGGGCAGGCTTTTCATGATATATACCCAGAAGGACTCCATTCACGCGTTGGCCCAGATCTAATTGGATTCCGTTTAAAAACACCAGATCAATGGAAAAAGATCCTCTTCGAAAGTATCTTCAAACAAGAGCTCAAAGGCGGTGAAGTCGAATATGACTCTGATAGCCTAGAAGCCATTAATGTATTCGAAGACTAATTCACTTCTTCCACTCAACAGGAGTCTTTCTATTAGGAAATAAAGTAGTGCAGATCTCACACACCATCCCGTTACACCCCCTCGCAGAGCAATACTCTCTGCCATAAAAAATGATCTGCAAATGCAACTTATTCCATGACTCCTTAGGAAATAACTTCTTAAGATCACGCTCAGTATTCACCACATTCTTACCATCCGTAAGCTTCCACCTCTGGGCCAATCGGTGAATATGCGTATCCACAGGAAACGCAGGAACTCCAAAAGCCTGAGCCATCACCACAGACGCCGTCTTGTGACCCACACCAGGTAACCGCTCTAAAGCCTCAAAACTCTGCGGTACCTCACCACCATGCTCATGAATAATAATCTTAGATAACTCAGAAATCGCCTTCGACTTCCTCGGAGACAGCCCACATGGCTTAATCAACTCACGGATTTCCTCCACCGGAACCTCCGCCATATTCACCGGATTATTCGCCCTCAAAAACAATCCCGGCGTAATCTTATTCACCCGTTCATCAGTACACTGCGCAGACAGCAACACCGCAATAAGCAACGTAAACGAATCCACATGATCCAGCGGAATCGGAGTCTCAGGATAAAGCTCATCCAGTCTCTTATGAACATACTTCGCTCTATCTACTCTAATCATCCTTAAAATGGTACATCATTATCGAGGTCTATATCTTCATCGTTAGAATCAGACTGAGACCGCTTCATATCCTCTAACAGATGAGTAACATCATTCAGCTCACTCCAGACCTCCTCTAACACATAGATCGGTGCAGAGTCCCGCACTGCCAACGCTATACTATCACTAGGTCGTGCATCCAGCTCCACTATCTTCTTCTCCATCAGCTCATTCTCAACCTCTAAAAACAACCTCGCAAAAAACACCTCCCCCTCAGCCTTCACAATCACCACCCGTGTCACCTCAGCCCCAAACGCCCCCAGAACCCCATGAAATAAATCATGCGTCATCGGCCGTGGAGCCCTCTCCTGCTGCAGCGCCATATTAATCGCAACACCTATACCAGGGTCTATATAGATAAGAATCACCTTCTTACCATCCCCCAGAAATACCGCACAACCAGAAGGTGTTGGCAACAAAGCAATCGGCTCCACTCTTACCATTTCATGTTTCATAAATAATGAGCACCCAACGACTACATTGTCATTCCACCATCACAAGCAATCACCTGCCCAGTAATGTAACGTGACTCCTTACCCGCTAAGAAAACAACAAGATTTGAGATATCCTCAGTAGCCCCAAGGTCTCCCAAAGGAATATTTTTGATGATTCCCTCCTTCAAAGTGTCAGAAAGCTCATCAGTCATATCAGTCGTGATAAATCCAGGCGCAACAGCATTACAACATACCTTCCTTCCTGATAGCTCTCGAGCGATAGACTTCGTAAACCCGATCAAACCCGCCTTACTCGCTGCATAATTTGCCTGCCCCGCATTGCCGATCAAACCAATCACTGAAGCCATATTAATAATACGTGGATCCTCAGCCTTCATCAACGACCTCTGCAGTGCCTTCACCATATTAAACGCACCTTTCAAATTCGTATCCAGAACCGTATCCCAGTCCGCACTCTTCATCCGCATCAACAGCCCATCACGCGTCACACCTGCATTATTCACAAGTATATTGACCGCTCCATACTCAGCAATAATTTCTTTACCCAGAGCTACCACAGCATCGTGATCTGCCACATCGATCGCATACGCCTTAGCAGAACCTCCAAACTCAGCATTGATCTCATCAGCTGCACCCTGGCAACTTCCCTCACTACGGCTAATCACCACCACCTTTGCTCCCTCAGCAGCAAATGCTCTAGCGATCGCCTTACCTATTCCACGACCAGCTCCGGTCACCACTGCTACTTTGTTATCAAATTTTCCCATGCACTATTTCTCCCACGCTTCGAGCCTCCTGCCAATATTAATTCTATGAAAATTCTCATTCCATAAAAATGCGACCTTTTACATTTAAAAGGGAATAAAATAACAAATCTGAGCATCATAAGCTCATAACCTCATTTGAATCACCATGAAACGACAACCTTTTTATATCTTACTCCTACTCTCAGTCCTCGGACTAGCTTCTTGTACCACTCAATCAAGCACAAATTCATCTTCCCCCAGCACCTCACCCAGCCCTATCCAAGGCGGAACCTGAGGCTGAAGCATCTAATCTGAAGCGGAAGTTTTCCGCACTTCAGTATTAGTCAATAAATCAATGAAGGCAGACACAGCTCAGTTATCTTGTTTATATTAAACATCCGACTGAGCTGAATCTGCCTTTTTTTGTCTCCCATTCTAAATTAAATCATCGAGGCCATAAATCACCTCGCCATAAACTTCCGTGAAGTCCGCACATACTTCTCTGCCCACTTCTTAACCTCAGCCTGGTCCTTCAGATCCAGAGTCTTAACCACTCTAGCAGGACTACCCAGCACCAATGACCCCGGAGGAATAACCATCCCACCAGTCACCAATGCCTGCGCCCCAATGATTGATCGCTCACCAATCACAGCTCCATCAAGAATGCATGCTCCCATCCCCACCAGTACCTCATCCTTAATCGTAGCAGCATGAATGATAGCACTATGCCCTATCGTCACCAGCTCACCAAGATACGTCCCGTAATCATCAGAAAGATGAATCACCGCGTTATCCTGTACATTAGACCGAGGACCGATCACTATCTCATTAATGTCCCCCCTCAACGTCGCATTATACCAAACACTCGATTCACTTTCCAAAGTCACTCTCCCGATCAGATCTGCACTATTCGCCACAAAAGCGCTTGGATGTATTTTAGGCTCATGCCCTTCATATGTTTCTATAGCCATAATTTTTTCTATCTATTTGATTTAATCTCTAATCCCACTCCCCAGCTTCCTAAGAAAAACAGGGATCAATAAAGGGACAAAAACCAACAAGCCTATCACCCCCCCAGCCTGCTGCCACACCTTATGCGGAAACAGCCCCAAACTATAACTCCTATTCGGTAACTTCCAGGAATCATCCATGAAGATCACCCAGTGCAGAGCCTTAAACAAACTATGCCAATGAATCATCATCCACACCCCAGCAACCAACCCTAACAAAACAAAGCTAGCAAATCCACTACTCCACACCCGTCTCCATCCCACCAGAATAACACCCAGCAAAACCACCCCAGCACTCACCACCAGAACCACCCGCGCCGTCCCTAATAAACCTCTAACATCCTCATAATGCGCCACCTCCTGAGCATTCATCCTCATAAATTTCAGTCCCTTTGAAATCTCCGCATAAGGCTCCTCCGTCCACAACCCACCAGTGATTCTATTCGCATCCTCATAATGCACCTCCTTCAGCTTATCCTCCATCGCTGAACGGTGTACCTGCTCCCACAAACTAGGATGCGAGACCACAAGCACACTCCCTAACACCAACAATAAAACCAACGCCAAACCATAAAA
>JALZVD010000101.1 GCA_023300205.1 Akkermansiaceae bacterium
GGCATGGGCCTAGACCGCCTCGCCATGATCCAATACGGCATCAAAGACATCCGCCTCCTCATCGAGAACGACACCCGCTTCCTCAACCAATTCGCGTAACACGGCTCGAGGATTTCCAACCCCGCAACCCCTACTTCAACCTCCAAAGCAGCGCTCCATAAAGACCGCTGCTTTTTCATGCCCGTCTCCAAAAGTCCTTTATAAAAGATTTAGATTCCAAACCGAACCCATTACAACCCTTTGAATCTCCAGGTCAGGAACCTCTATAACTGGCTGTAAAACATCTTCCAATGGCGCCATGGATCCGAATGATTTCCTCAAACAACTAGACGACCTAAGATCAGGAACACCTGAGGTAGACCAAGAACTCTTGTTGGAAATGATGAGTTCAATGTTTCAAGGATGTGATTTTTCGCTATCTGGTCTCATTGAAGGTCATCCAGACCTTTGTAAGCAGCTTTCAAACTTCAGTCTTTTCTCTGCTCTTCGCCTTATCGGAGGGCTAGAAACGGTTCCAGAGTTACAAAAAAACGGATTAAGAATCGGCGTCTTACTCCATCTGGCATATGCCTCCTGCCGTGGTAACCAAGCAGCAACCACCTCCGATTTGACTGGTTGGCTAACTCATCTCAACCAATCACCTACGACCTCACAAGAGGATCCACCAGAGGACGTTTTCATCGGTTACGTCTGCGGCTCAGAAGGAGGCTTTAGAGTCTTCCCTGGGATCATCTCTCATGCGGACTTCATCTTGGAACGTCTACTCAAATTACTAGGTGGTAAACAGGACTTCCCGCCCTTCAAAAATGCAGTTGAATCTCTTGTTGCGCTACTAACACTGAGTGAGGAAATTGCTAATCGGCTTGAACTTAAACGTTATTTTTCAATCGAATGGGCACCAAGCAATGAGCTTTCGTTTCCTGCAGAGCGAAAACCGGAAGATCATGCAGCGGCCATCACTTTTAGCCAACGAAACTTAGACGATCTTCAGATAGACCCTACCCATCTGAAGCCGTTTATTCTCGAAACTACCATTCTCGCTAATCTAATAACTGAGGACCTTCATGGCTCATCCATCGACCGCTTCCCGCTATTTGAACAAGATGGAGAACTTGTTGTTTCTTCTCCCGCTCTACTTTGTCGAGCCGGAGCTAAGTTAGCCATGGAGGCTACAAAAGTTCTTGGCGGATGGCTTAACACTTTTTTTGAAATTGAAAGCTCTCAGTATTTCGTCAACGAAATCATCTCTCCCCTGGGAATCAAGCCAGTTCGAGGAATCACACTCCCGACGCCTCAGCCCAATCTGCCGCCACTCTATCCATTCATAGGTCAATTTGACTATGGGATGCCAGTATTGGCCCTAACTCAATCATCAGACCTCACCAACGAAAACTCGTTAGAAGACGTTGAAAAGCAATCGGACGAACAAATCCAACAGTTTTCTCAATATCTCTCAGAGTGCTGTCAAATTTTAGAAAGACTACAAGGTTTTAAGGGCGGGATGATTTTAATCGCACTTTCGGGCGTTGGCAGGTCCATGGAAGTGGTTCACGAAAATCTCCGCCCTGCATGGCGAATATATACGGCAGCGCTGGCTGACTGGCTGACTTTGGCAACTGCGAGTGAGTTCGACGCGCGTCGGCTATGGTATTTCAGTCTTCAGGAGGAAATGGCAAGAAAAGCAGGAGTCAAAATTCTTAATATGGCGGGGCTTCTTAACCTCTACGGATTTTGGCGAGCTCGCGAATTCACATTCATCCCAGCTGACATGGACCTTAAGAACTCTCGTAAGCTACTAAGCGTAGAGGGAAGTTTTTCACAAACCATAAATGCCGAATTCAAAAACGTTAGTGATCGTCACTGCCGCTGGCATCCTGTTGAGTCTCGCTCGTTCAAGGTCCAGAGGGAAGGAACTGGACTCAATCCTGACATCTCCAAGAATCTCAGATATGCAGATCACGAATCCGCTCGAAACCGATTTCTAAGAGGCTGTATTGTAAACGAAGCACATACGTGGTGGGTTGAGGTTTCAGAAGAGACTGCCGCCAATGGTTCATTCGACCTGATTTACCGCCTGTGGGACTGTGTTACAAGTTGGTGCGAACGGATAATGTTACATATGTCACGGGAGCACCCCACTTGGATTCCCGCTGAAATAGTAATTCGCTTAGATCTTCCCGGCGTGGATAAATGGAACTTAGGAAAAGTCAGACAAGAGACACCTCAAGCCGAAGCTTTTCAGTGCCAGCTGGATGAGGCTAAAGGGTTAGTATTACTCACGATTGACGAGCCTTTTTTGACCAACTTCTTCCGCGCTAAAAACACAGCTGAGCGTCTAATTGTCACCGGACTTGTGAATACACTCATCAACCAAGGAACAGCTGATGATCGACGCCAAATCGCTCTCAACACATTGCGAAACGAAGACACAAGATTCTTTCATATCATCCAGACTTACAACCTCGAAAATATTTTGGAGCGCGGACGCGCCGAGCCCCTACTCGTGCCGGATGAAGAGTTCTGGAGAGCTAGCATCGGATTGGCATATACTGTGTCGGCATCACCTCCGTCAAAAATCACTGGCACCAAAGAAGCTACCCACTTTCTCGGTAAGGTTGTTAAAAATCTTCAAAGTAGCATTTCTGCTGACCTGAGGAAGTTCGCTATTCAGCCAGTCGTTTCGCATGCCTTTTCACAGCTGGACGAGCTCTCTCGGGATAGCTCTCGTTGGAATTTATCAATGCGGGCTCTACTGGCTTTAGAGGACAACGCGGAATGGCTCATCGAACATCTTCGGATAGCAAGCAGTCAAAATAAAAGGGCTGAGATCACCAACCGAATTCTCATTGAGACCGCATCCTATTCCTGTATTCCCTCAGAGCGGAATGAACCCTCAAGCACCGAACTGCTCTCGATACTTGCCCAGATTTCAGTAATGATGCAGCTGGCCGAGTATCGCGATGCCCTCTCGAATGGTCTAGTTGAAGCACACCTTACAATACATCCCAATGGACAGATCGAATATAATGATTCGTTCCGAGAGGAAGTGATGCAGCCTTATCTAACTTCACGAGTAGACGATGGAATTCACCACCACGCTGAGCTTTATGACGATAATTTCGGTGAACTTCAGCACCAAGAACCCAAAGATGAAGAGAATCGCCGAGATCTTGAGCGATTTGAATCATCCTTTGCTGCCGAGTATGGATTCGAACTAGATTCGCTAAACCGAATTGTCGAAGTCTTCAGGAAATTTGCGGTTAAAACTAACCAAGCACATGGGATCATTCCTGAATCTTTACTGGTTCAAATCTTGAAAAACGGCGTTGGATTCTCCGAAGAGCAAATTACGAAATTTATTG
>JALZVD010000102.1 GCA_023300205.1 Akkermansiaceae bacterium
GAAAATATCGACCACGAGCGAAACACCCAGATCACCGCACTCAAAGAACAAGACGAAGAACCCGTCAGCCTAGCACTCCGCACCCTCAAAGAATCTCTCTACGCCAACTCAGGCTACGGCATCAACAGACTAGGCACAGAAACATCCCTTACAGCCATCTCTCAAGCAGACCTCCTAGCCCACCACACAAGTCACTACAACGGCGCTAACAGCTCCGTCGCCATCTTCGGTGACATCGATAAAGACAACATCATAGAACTCGCTGAGAAGCAACTCTCCTCCATCCCATCAGGAAAAATATTCAACTACCCCGAGCAGAAAATCACCCAAGGCACCGAGACCAACCTCACCCTAGACAAACAACAAGCAATCCTCACAATCGGATACCAAGGCGCCGCCGTTGGAGACACACATCAGCACGCCCTAGACCTCATCCACGCATGGTGCGCAGACATGGCTGGCCCACTCTTCACCCGCATCCGTGAAGAACTTGGACTAGCATACTACTGCTCCGCAACCCAGTTCCACGGCACTAACACCGGCTTCTTCGGCTTCTACCTCGGCACCTCACCAGAACAACTCGATCAAGCACGCTCAGAACTCACCAACACCATCAACGACATCGCAGAAAAAGGCATCTCACAAACCATTCTAGAAAACGTCAAAATCTCCTGGCTAGCCAAACAAGCACTCGCTAACCAAAGCAACGGCACCATGGCTCAACTCTGCGCCGTAGACACAACACTCGGCCTATCTCCCACCCATCACCGCCAAACCGCCGAGCATATCAAAGCAGTCACCCCAGCAGAAATCAAAGCCGCAGCCCAGCACTACTTCGCAAATGCAGCCCCCACCATCGTCACAGTCAGGCCATAACTCAGCGAGAAATTAATGCTCTATCAGCTCCCCTTCCTCATAAGCCTTAATCAGCCCCTCCAGCGCATCAATCTGCTTCTGGATCTTGCGCCCTCCCTCCGTTACTTTCACTAACCTCGGGTTAGCATGCACACGGATATCTCGCATCGTCGGGATAATATCCTCACCAGTTCGGACCACCGAAACAGGATCTTTAAATCCATGATGCTCCGCTAACTGAACCCCATCAGGACTCAAAATCAAAGTATAACCCCTATCCCCATAAGCCTCAGAAAAGGCCCCATCGATAGTCACCGCATTACCTCCCCGCTTAACCGGATCTTCACCCTTCTCCACCTTCACAGGAACATGCCCATTCACAATGAGACCATCCTCTGGAACCCCCATATCTCCACACACCTTATTACAAAAATCTTCATCATGAAGCTTCTCAAAATACGGATTACGCACCTCCTTTGAAGCCACCTTATCTGCTATAAAATAACTCTCAAACGTAGCCATCCTATCCTTACCAAATAACGGAGAACGAGGCCCAGCCCACAAATAATAAAACCAATCTTTATCTTCCTGACTCGCATCAGAACCCTTACGGAATGCACGCTTAATAACACGGTTGAACGCACCAAACTGCTCCACCCCTCCACGCTGCTCCCCATCCACCTCGATCGGCAAATACTCACCCTCCTCATCCACAGCCAAACAAGCATGATAAATCACAGCACGGTCTCTCACCATCGCCATCTTTCCTCGCTCAGCCACCCACGTCATATGCTCCCACAACCTAGAAGAACTCACAAAAGACTCCTCTAACCGATCCATGCACTGCTGCTCCTCCTCTGATAATTGATTCGGATTCGCTGCGTCCACCGTAGGGAAATACCTATCCCTCAGCTCATACTCCACCCCCTTAATCTCTATTACCCCACGCTCATAATCGATCCTCTTCAGCACATTCCTATCATCCATCTCCCACTCCGGATGCCTCTCCACCATTTGGCCCTCTAACTTAAACTGAATAATACTAATCGCCTTCTGCATACGAGATACCAGCAACTCACTACGCTCACCTCCACGCTTAGGCTTAAAATACTCCGCCGGATCATCCCCATACGCCAGCTCCGCCAGACGCTCCAGTGGCTTAGTCAGAATCCCATAACCCTCCTCTAACTGGAACATCCTCCGGTATCTCAATGACACCCGCATCACAATCGCGATCAACGCCTCATGCCCCAGACACGCACCCATCCAGCTCACATCATGATTCCCCCACACCAGCGAAACATTACTCTGCTTCATCAAGTAATCCACCACCCAGTCCAGCCTAGCTCCTCGGTCACCCAAATCCCCAGCCACCACCAGCTCATCCACTGTTAAATTCCTAACAAATCTCGAAGCCGCACGCACAGCCAGCAAATCCATCCTACGCTTCACCAACTCTCGCACCTGAGTAAACAAATACACCTCATGATGACCATCCGCTGGGAAATTCAATAACACCTCAAACAACTCACGGAACTCCTTCGGAGCATGGTGCCTTATCTCCTTACGCCGCTTCGTCCGCAACATCAGACGTATCAAATCAAACTGCCTCGTAAGCACCTCCAGCACCCACTCATAGCGAGCATCCTCATCATCCCCAAGCTCCTCCACCTTCTTCTGTAAAAGCTCCGTAGGATAATACAACAAATGTAAAAACTCCTTAAACTCCGCAGCATCCATCTTCCCCGCAAACAACTCCTTCACCACCGGACGCAACCTCCCAGAAGCATTATTGATCACATGCCGTAACTTACGCGCCTCACCATGCACATCAGAGATCACATGCACCACACCCTTCGGCATTTCAAGCTGAGCCTTCAAGGCCGCTATCTCAAAAACCGCTGACTCCGCAGTAGGAAATGTCTTTGCTAATATCTGATGAAGTAAATCTGCCATACAGACAGCAAACTAAATTTAATCTCCACCTACAATCCCAAAGCCAAAAAAAATCCCACGCCCTCAAGACTGAGAACATGGGATCTTAAAAGCTTTTTTCTACCTTTCACCACTCACGCACTCAGATAACCGGGCACTCAAGCAGTATTAGCAAATTATAAATCTATCTCTTTCTTCGTAGCATACCTAGCAAACCAGTTAATCCTAGCAACAGAGTAGAAGATGGCTCAGGCACCATCTCATCATCTATCTCAGTAGCGGCAGTAAGCTCCCTCGCTAACTTAGCTTCAAGAGAACTTGCGAGCGTTTCAAATGAAGCCGCTTGCGTGAAGGGATCAGAACTATCAGAGCCCCCAGCAATCACATTATCTATAAAATATTGCTCCAGATTGCCTCCATCGTTGCCAATCACTAATGCATTGATCATATCAACCCCATCTGCCAACGAAGCATCTCTAGCCGTTCTGACATTAAGAGCTCGATCACCCTCTGGAGGAGTATCATTATCTTCACCATCACCAGATATATCAATGATCTGCACCTGACTATAAAAGCCATTTTGAGCATTACCTGTCTCAGTTCCAAAAGAAATAGTCCCTGCATCAATTGCAGAACCAATCGCCGTCTTACCTGAAAAAGATCTCACCGTATTATCAATCAAACTAGCAAATCCATTCGCACTAGTCTGATCATTGATCTCAGTCCAGCCAACTGCTAACTCCTGACTACTAGCACCAGACCAGAACATTAATGCAACAGCAATACTTCCAATCTCACCAGCCTGCACCTCATCAAGGAAACTACCGCTAGTAAAAGCGTCTCTATAACCATTCATCATCAAACTATACTCAGAACTATCAATGCTCTGAGAGACATCAACCAAGAGTAACAGCTCTGTATCAACGGCTATTGCAGAAGCCTCTGTTCGCACCGTTTCAGGGATTTGAGCATTCGCACTAAAAGCACTCATCACAAGGCCAGTACCAGCAACTGCAAAAAACTTTGCATAATTACTCTTATTTATTTTTCTATGTTTCATATTTTCTATTGGTTATTCTTCGTTTTAAGAGCCTGCTAAATCTTGTTCATGATTCTAAATCAGCAGCTGAAATGACTCATCATGAATCTACCCTAGAGCCTCTACTTCTCTTACTCACCATCGACTAATTACTGTCTACTAGTCCTAGATTCACACGCATTCCTTCTCCATCTTGATGTTGCGGATCCACCTCTGAATCCATCTGCTCAACCACATAGTTCTGAGGGTTCTGGCACATCACAAAAACTCCAGTCATCACAGAACCCATACACATGATGATGCAAGTCACCTTCAGACTAGTTTGATAAGGCATTCGCCATCGTGAAGTTGAGAGACTAGAAATCAAACATGGCAACATCATAAAACCGATTGCCAGACCAAAAATAGCCCAGTAAGATAGATCATAAACTGTATTACCTTGCAGTATTAGAAATGCAGTGATCGCACTCACTGAACCCAGCAAGAGAATGAAATTCCCCAGGAAGGAAGTAACAAGTCTACGAGAGTTCTCTTTTTTTAATCTTGAATGAGCTGCTCCAGCATTCGATCGATAACGCACCAATTTAGCCGTATATTTTTTCCTAGTGATCCTCTCATCTCTAGGGTGAGAATCATTACGTATAACACGTCTAGCAATACCATGCTTCTTAAGCATCTCTAATCGCTTCAGTATATTAAGAGCCTCCATAAGCTCACCATTACCATGACTCTCCCGCTCAGCATCTGCCTGACAGAACCCATTTAACCGACCTTCATTGATCTCACGATCTATGTAGGTCAGAATTTCCTTATCATATATTTTATGGGGATTCACTATATCTAATTCTAATTAATTTGGAGAGGTAGAGGGGGGAATTATTACTTCAACAATAGGCGGGAGGGCGCTTTTGAGAGGTGGAAAATCTTTAAATTTATAAAACAGAGCGCTTTCGTCGAACCATGAAAGATCCAGCTGACAAAACTAATAAAAGACTAGAAGAAGGCTCAGGAACAGAGGCCGGCGCTAACGAAATATCATAAATACCAGTATATTCTGAGCTTCCATCAGGAGAATATTGGAACGACTTATCTCTAAAAAATCTGAAAAAAGTACCATCAACTCCATTTCTAAGGCCCAGACTATTCCATAGATCAAACCCCACTACCTCACCATCTGTAAAATACGCTCTAGGAAAACCATTAGAAATATCATCTAAATGACTATAGCGCTCACCGCCAATAAATACGAAATGAGCAGACTCCACTCCCTCACCAATAGACAAATATTCATCACCTGAGTTCGTTAACATAGAAAGGTCTACAGTAAATCCTCCATTAAAGTGATCTCCTACTCCATAATCTACAGTATTTGGAGCGGTAGTTAACACCAGATCTATCTCATAAGTCACGGTCTGCGCAAACGCACTAATCGCAGTGATAGACATCGTAATAGCTGCAAGCACAGCTTTCATCATTATTGTATGTTTCATATTGTTCATCTTGGGGACGATTACTAGCCATAGACAAAAAATCCTTTTACAAAAACTTAATATCTGACTACGTTAATAAATTACCAAAAAAAATAATAATAACAATAAATATGATGATTTTTTTTAAATATTTAGATTCAAACTCTTTACTTATTACTTAATTATTTAAATTAAAAACCCTCCAAAAATACCGCATACCTCTAAGATAGAGCGCGTTACACTGAACTTATGAATTAATAATAAATAATCACCAAGATATAGCCAGGTATCCGGCTAATAATAGATTAATGCTTAACTAACCTTAACCATCAAGCCGAATCAACCAAAACCAATACGCCAAATCGGTAATTCTAAAAAAACTACCCCACCAAAAACAAAGAGCATTAGTTTTTCGCTTCTTACAGCTATCTTCAACCATCACCAAGAACATAGCCAGTTAACTGAGCGCTTAAGCTACATAACTATCCTTCATTAAAATTCCACAACATCAATACTAAGTAAACGACACCCTAGCAAAGACTAACTCCTTCCTCAACAAAAAGCTTTGCGAAATTTCTCATAATCGCTACTCAAACCATTATAAATCATACACCAAAACTAAAATCTTCAGTTCGTAACCACTGATTCATCATCCCCCAATATGATATTTACCTCCACCTCTTCCTTGTCGGAATGAACAGGCTTATCCTCAACCATCTCCACAACATAGTTTTGGGGATTCTTCTTCATTACTATAACGCCAAGCCCCATAGACCCCATACACATACAAACACATAGCAACGCCAAGCAATTTTGATAAGATAAATGAAATCTACGAACTAACAAATTAGAACATAAATGAGGCAAAACCATCAACACCAAGACTAATCCAAGCATGATCATATAAGATAAATCATATAACGTATGCCCCATAAGCACCATGAACGCAGC
>JALZVD010000103.1 GCA_023300205.1 Akkermansiaceae bacterium
GGACCTCAAGAGCTTCACCGAGAACGGCTACAAGATCGGCAAGATCCAGCCCTTCGACCTCTTCCCGCAGACGAGGCATCTCGAGTGCGTCGTGACGCTAGACAGATTATAGGCCCAAGTTTTTGATCTTGTCGGAGAGATGACATCACGCGAGCATTACTTCATGCGTGCCTTCGATATCTTTTTCCTCAGCTTTTTATCAATAAAAGCAGCTGATCCGAGGGTTTCCGACCTCGGCATATCGACCTTTGCTTTTGGGAACTACAAGGTTGCCGATATGGATGGCGACGGTGATAAAGACTTTATCGTCTACCCGGTATCATTCTCCTCTTTCACTGGACAAATCTCGTGGTTCGAAAACTTGGGGGACGACTCCTTCAGCGTCCAAAAACACCTTGGATACTCCCGCGAACAAATCGCGACGAGTGATGGCCTCATCGCTGACACGAATGCCGATGGCTTTTTAGAACTTGTTACAATTTCATACCAATATTCATCATCCGAGATTCAAATCATGGATCCTCTGGGAACGGGTGACGAATCCTACGTAAAGAGGATCACCTTCCCACATCCCGAGATTACGTTAGTTGGATCACTCAATGACGATTCAGCGCCACTTCTGATGGTTCTGCCTCAAGACTCCAGTTCCTCATTTCAGTTACAGCAATTCACTTCTTCCGGAAGTCTTGCGAACCTCTCAGAAGACAGCTACGAGCTGCCAGAAGAGCTGAGTTCTGCTTTGCCTGATTTCGCTACCACCGCTGATCTAGACAACGATGGCGACGACGACCTTCTCATTTCCTACCAAAGTAGGAATACGACTCTAATTTTTGAGCGTATTTCTGAAAACCAGTTCTCCAGCGCTCCTGTCGCTAGTATCTCTCGCTTCTTCGATCACCTTATTGACTTAGACGAAGATGGAGACACTGATCTCTATCAAGACTACTACTGGGCGCAAAATGATGCTAACTTTTCCTTCACTGAACTTTCTTTTCAAAGCAGCCCGGAGGGAGAAGTCATCAAGACCTTTCAAGGAATTCGATCTTTGGAAATCTATGATGAAGAATTCGTCGAGCGCGAACTCCAGGCTGACCTCTCATGGGTCGAGACATTTAGACAAGAAGTCCCGGAGCTGCCATCCTTCGACCTTGGGTTGGGCTCTGGATTACTGTTCATCTATGCCGACCTTGATGGAGACAGTCAGGATGAGGTCTTTTTCATCCGCTCAAACCCCTTTAGCTCTTTTGTAGACACTCCAGTAAATCACCTCACGGTTTTTGAAAGAACCGAGGAAGGCTATCAAGAAGTCGCCTCCAGCGCCCCTCCTCTTTCCATCGATTACACCAATCCGATTGCCGCCGATTTCGACAGTGACGGTGATATTGATGTTCTCATGGGCCCCAGTCATCTCGGGCATCATTATTTAAAGCTCAACGACGGCCACGGAAACTTCACCCTTTCTGGCGCGCCTTTAAACTTCTACCCAGACGATCTAGATCCCGCTGATTTTAAAATCACTCATCTCAAACCAGTCCACTTTGATTCCGATGGACACCTTGATTTGGCGATCACCTTCGAAAGAGAGATCACCTACAACAACGTGGAAGCTGCCTGCACCATCATCAAAGGAACAGGCCCGGGAACATTTGCACCCACGGAACTCCCAGAGGGCTCTCTCACATTTGTTCCTCAAGGATTTTGTGACATCACTGAATTCGTCGATTGGGATAGCGATGGCGACCTCGATGCCATCATAGAAGGAGGATGGCGCGAAAACATCGATGGAGAACTCTCCATTCTATTTAGACCGATTTTGGGAAACATTATCATCTCAGATGCTCTTGGAAACCCACGCCGAGCCGAAGGTCACAAAATTGTGGATGTCGACAATGATGGTTTCCCAGACTACCTCGCGCCCGTCTATTCTATCGAAATTCGACATTTCTACATTGATCGTCTCTCAGGGGCTAAAATATACTATGACCCGGACATTCACATCCCCTTCAATCCCCAGGATACCTTCTTCGGAACAGAGTCGGTGACTCTCGCCGCAATCGCCTTCAATAGAGGCAATGGAACGATCGAAGAAATTATCACACTAGAGTTACAACTCCTATCTCAGGACGCATTGGGTAATCAAATCACTCTCGATTATGGGGTTATTGATCTCGATTCAGACGATATTCCAGAATTCATCATACCTGATTACTCCACTGATGCCCTAGGAAACTCTATCATTGTGAGTTACTCTGTTCTCACCACTCCCGAGGGAGAGCCGCGCAACTTCGAGGACGCCCTGCTCATCAACGGCCAAGATCTTCTTCTCCCAAGTTCAGACGAACTGAAAGACTTTGATGGCGATGGTGATTCCGAATACACCACAGCGGATCGCTTTCTCGAGCCCAGCGCCCTCGGACCACAACTCAGCCCACTCTTTTCGTTTCTTCACGGAATTAGCATCTACCACTCTTCCGCACCACCAGAAGCAGCCCTTACAGCAGACTTCGATGGTGATGGTGATCTCGACTCGCTTGTTCCTGATGGGAATAGCCGACTCAATCTGGTCCGAAACCTCATCGTCGATGAGCGTAGCTCGATCACTCAGGAGTTGATGAGCCAAGGCCTCTCCGGAGCGCTGTCCACCCCTTCTGCCGATCCCGATGATGATGGACTTAGCAATGCCATGGAATACCTCTCCGGCACCAATCCTCTCGTTTCTGATGCTCAGGATGCAGCAGACCTCTCTGCTTTTCTCAGATCGACTAAAGGAATTCCAGATATCAGCTTTATCCGGAGAAAGGATGCCGGGGACAATTCTCTTGAATATGACTTAGAGCGCAGCACGGATCTAATGAATTGGCAGCCCGTCCCCACCGACTCAGCAGTCGTAGAATCACTTGATACTCTTTGGGAGGAAGTCACGGTCGAGGGCTCCACCGGCTCAGGCGCCTTCTTCTACCGCACAAACCCACAGCACCGTCCCTAGCCTGCCATGAAGTGTGTTTTAAAAATCTCTCTTGCGTTCTTCCTAGGAAACTCGCTCGCCCTCCTCGCTGTCGATCCTCGGATCGATATTCTTTCTCCTTACGCCAGGGTCCAACACAGTGAGTTTCAAGTCATTGATCTCGATGGCGACGGTGATCAGGATTTTTTGGTCAATCCAGAGGACGGCCCCATCGACTGGTTCGAAACTCTCCCCTCCGGAAAGATCTCCCCACCCAAACAACTCCACCTCCCTCTTCAAAATTTCAAAAAGGCACATTTCATCGACCGCAATCATGATGGAGTCCTTGAAATCGTAGGAATAACAGAGACTCTAACCGGCACCGTAGACTTATTTGGCGGAGTGAGCGCGTCAGCAAACTCCGTCGTTCTTTGGCATAGTGACCCCTTAGGCTCCGGCAACAAATCCGGCTTCCAAAAGATCGCGAATCTAGACAACTCAAAAATCGGCTTCATTCACCTTGAAAGAGATTTCTCAATCTCTCAAATCGTAAAGGTTCCTAGTGCAGTTGCAGATCGCTTCACTCTCCATGAAATCAGCGACCAATTGACCATCGAACCGTGGTCGAACCAAACCTTCAACCTTCCCAGTATTCATTGGTCACCAGACGAGGACGTGTATGCCTTAGATTTGGATGGCGACCATGATTCTGACCTCATCGTCTTCCTAAGCGGTCAGATCGCCCTTTTTGAGCGAACTGGCGATCGTAGCTTCTCCGAGACGCCTGTCGTCATCAGTGGCAGTTTCTACCAAATAGCCGATCTCGATCGAGACGGAGATTTCGAAATCTATGGAGGGCAAGAGTGGCTCAACGATGATGAAAACTTCACATTCACCCCGAGCCCCCTCCCCTCACTCCCAAGTGACATTACCTTCCAGCAGAGGATCCAAGATACTCCAGGGGCTGGCGTCTGGTTTCTCAGTGCCCCTCATTGGGATTCTTCTGAGGCCGTATCTCTGGAGGAGACTCCGCTCAGCGCTACGGTCACACAGCTCCATCTAGATTCGAACAATTCTTGGGTCGAAAATCTCCAACTCGAACTTCAAGCACCTGATCATACCGACCCCGATTTTAAAGTCTTCATTCCTTCGGCAAGCGCGGCAGATCTCGATCAGGACGGTAATCTGGATTTCATCTCCCACATCATCAGGCTTGGACAGGCCGCGAATGGAGACCTCATCAATCACTCATCCATCAAAGGATACAACCCCGCTCAAAGTGGCAATTTACCCGTTCTGGAGAGTGAGGCCTACTCACATCCCCACTCCCTCCGCCCTGCGGTTGGAGATTTCGATGAAGACGGAGATTTGGACATTATCGTAGGTCCAAACCAATTCAACGAACACTTCCTTCTCCGGAACGACGGGTCAGGAGCATTTACTTGGGACACCTTGCCTCTCGACCTTCTTCCCTCTGGATTAGGGAAAGAAGATTACTATACTGATTTCATCACTCCTATCGACTTGGATGAAGATGGCCGCCTTGACCTTTCCATAAGCATCGTCGAAATCAGTTCAGGTGAAGTTGCTTGCACGGTCATCTCTGGAAATGGCGATGGCAGCTTCGAGTCCCCAGCCCTTGCGACCGACACCTTCAGTCCTGTCACTAGTGAATTTTGTGGCATCACTGAGTTCATTGATTGGGACTTAGACGGCGACCTTGATGCGATCCTTGAAGGAGGGTGGAGAGAAAACGTCGATGGCTCACTCTCGACAGACTTCCGCCCCTTACTCCAAAATATTGCCGTCAGTGATGCCCTCGGAAACCCTGTGATTCTCTCAGGTCACACCATCGGTGATATCGATGGCGACGGAGCCCCTGACTATGTCGCTCTCGCAGCAAAAAAAATACAAAGCCCAGCTCTGGGAGGGTTCTCAGGTAATTATTCTCCTCTCTACTGCCCCGCTGGCTATCTTTGCACGGCACAACTTGGAGTGGCCTTTAATGACGGAAGCGGCGGCATTGCCTCGGTATCTTATTACAACAGTGACCTTGTTGTCTCCGATGCCTTAGGAAACCCGTTGCTCGGTCCTTGCGTCGCCCAAGACTGGAACAAAGACGGCACCGATGAACTCATCATCGGAGAAATGGCTAATGACGCACTCGGAAATGCTGTGGTCGCAGGAACCATTCAAGTTCTTCCAGCAAGAGACAGCCCTCGTGATCTCAGCAGCGGCTTTGCACTCCGGAGCATCGGCACAACGGGAACAAAGCGAGAACTTACCGACTTTAATGCTGACGGCCTTCTAGAATACGTGAATTCCTCTGGCTTTGTCACTCCGACTCCCACAGGGCCGCTCTTCAGTCCGCGCTATGACTTCGTCGGTGACTATCGCCTAGATCGAACCGTTTTTAGTTTTAGGAGAAGTCGCGATTTTATCAGTCCAATTGATTTCACAACAATTCCAGGAATCAACTACTCCCCATTTATTGCTGCTCCGTCAACCGCGATTGCTTGCGCCGATTTCGATGGCGATGGTGATCTCGACACCCTCCATTCAAGCTCAAATAGCGGCCTCTATCTCGTCCGTAATCTTATCGTTGATGAACGGAGCCCTATTACCGCCGAACTCATGCAACAGGGACTACTTGGATCCGAAGCCACCCCTGATGCCGACTTTGATGGAGATGGCCTGAGCAACGCCCACGAATACCTCTTCGGCACCGATCCCACCGCTGCCCAAAACGAAGAGCCCGCTGACTTAAGTCCAAAGTGGACGACGCATGAGGGACTCGCTGAGCTGACATTTCTCCGTCGCCTCGACGCCACTCAGCTCAAACTCGACTATCGCTTGGAGCGCAGCACCGATCTGCAGAACTGGGAGAAAATTCCTTTCGGCGATACTGAATCAACGCCTCTCAGCGACACTTGGGAATCGGTCACGACCAAGGGACTCATCCAAGGAAGTAGATACTTCTATCGCTCCCGTCCTGAGCATCGCCCGTAATCGAATTCTGAAATCTCCATCGTGACGGATCAGTTGCCATCTCTCATTCCGGCCTTAGGGATGATTCATGAATTCTCTGCTGGCTGGATATCTCGGATCACTCAAAGCAGATGCCTTCGCGCTTCCGGTGCACTGGTATTATGATCGGGACGCGCTGGATCGAGATTATCCGGTTCTTGATGGCACCCAAGATCCACTCCCGCAGCATCCCGACAGCATCTTCTGGCGCTCGGAATATGAGGTCACTTGCCCAAAAGACGACATT
>JALZVD010000104.1 GCA_023300205.1 Akkermansiaceae bacterium
AAATCAAGCCACGTTAGGAACTTGGAGACCTAAACAGTTTCAACATTGTCAATTCGAGTGGTTGCATTCAAAATATGAAGTTGCATAAGTTAAGTTCTGCAACTGAATCGACTTGGAAAACATGACTCTCAAAACAGACCCTCCGGCATCGCTTCAATACCACCAAGACCTTGCGACTTTGCTTGAAAAAAATGAGGCTGAACTCTGGACATGGTTCTCAGGAGATAAGTTTACGTCAGAGGCTTACGAAGCCCAGCGGCTTTACCTCTTGAAAAATAGTTACCGTCTAGAGGATGAGGCACATGCCAACCTTTATGCACAAGCTCGCCGTGTTGCAGACCGCTTGCAGATAAATTTGCCAATCACGCTGTATCAAGCCATGAACACCGATCTTAGAAATGCAGGCCTTATCTTTCAACCCGATGAAGTGCATATTTTATTTTCTGGTGATCTGTTTTCAACTTTATCCGAGAGCGAGTTAGACTTTATTTTAGGGCATGAAATGGCCCATCATTTACACAACACGCGACAGAGTTCACGCTACGGCACCGCAGATCGTTTGCTAGACTGGGTCTGTGGTGAACCTGGATCAGCAGCCGCACATAGCAATAGCTTCCGCCTTTCCCGTCTCTATCAAGAAATTTTCTCAGACCGTGTCGGACTGTACGCGTCCCAAGACTTAGACGCTTCGATCGCGGCCCTCGTGAGAGTCACCTCTGGGCTCGCGGATGTCTCCGCTAAAGCTTATTTAAAGCAAGCCGATGAGGCTCTTGCAGCTTCCAAAAAAGATGGTGCCCAAGTCGGGTCCGAAGGCTGGTCCCACCCAGAAACATTTATTCGCGCACGCGCGTTAGCCGATTGGCAAGCTGATCCTGAAACGGCGACAGACAAATTAATAACACTCGTAGAAGGTGCCCAAGCCCTCGAACACCTTGACTTGCTAGATCAAGAAAACCTCTCCGCACTCACACGCGACTTAGTTGCGGTTTTTTTACAATACCCATGGCGCAATAAGGAGACCTTGATCGCTCACGCACAGGGCTTCTTTATTGATATTGAAAAAGTCATCAAAAATACGAGTACGTTAGAAAGTGAAATCATAGAAAGTGTCAAAATTTTACCGAAAAGTTTGAAAGAGTTTGTCTCATATGTGCTGATCGACTTCGCGACCGTGGACTCTGACTTAGAAGACCGTCCTTTAATCGAAGCCACACATTTCGCCGACCGACTGGAATTGACTGAAGTCTTTGATGCCGCCCTAAAGCAAGATTTGAAACTGTCTAAAGCCAACATTTCAGCCCTACGCAAAACCCCCTCCTTTCTGGAGGAAGCAGCATGATGGACGAAAATAACATCACAACTGAAGACTTTATCAATAAGCCACCAGAGTCCGCCCTTAAAGGCACACAAGGCTTAATAGCCTTTCTAACTGAATGGCGTGAACGACCTAGCATCGGGACTGAGGACGTTCTCTCAGCCATCTTACCACTGATGTCGCAATTGGAAGCCCTTCACAAAGATGGAAACGTCGGACCTCTCGCCCAGATGGAGAAGCTACAAGTCGATAATGGTCACCTCTGGTTTTCCAATGCGGAAGCTAAACCTATCCAAAGCCAGCCACAACGCGTCAGGTCACAGCCGATCAACGCCAAAGGCGCGATTGATGTTATCGAGGAAATTTCGATCACGTCAGATGATACAACGGGTGCAGACATTCGTGATCACGACGTTCGCGACGCTGATGATGAGGCAACACAGCAAGACGCCAAACCTCGCTTTCTCACGCATTTCCAATCGTGGGAAATTCGTCAGGGTCACCAAGACCCAGTGACGGACATTTTCCTCGTCGGTATGATCGCAGCTGCGCTGGCTACACAGCTCGATTTTAGAGACCGTGACGCGCTTGAGAGTTTCGTCACTCAGCGCAAAGATCTCTCTGCGCTTAACCCTCGCCTTCACCCCGTATTGTGTCGTGCCATAGAACGTATGACGGCGTTACGGCGCGAGGAACGCGTTCAGGATATAGGCGTGCTCATTACAGCCCTAGAAAATCACCGTCACATCGGGTCTGTCGTCGATCTTGATTTAGATGGCATCAAAGGTTTCCATTCTGACCAAGCGGATGATGCACGAACACGATTGCTAAAGCGTCTGCGCGCTCGACTTTATGACATGACCCGTCGAAACCGCCTCATCTATCATCGACGGGTTTCAACAGAATTGAATTTGACCGAAGCCTCAGTTCCGCTCGTCTTGAACCTATCCGCGATAAAACCCGAGAATCTTTTCACGGCTACAACGCGTCCCTTCGAACGTTTATTGAAGGGTGATGAAGTCAAATTATCTGAATATATTCGCTTTGAAGAAATGGCCTTCACACCTTCTGTTCTTGCCAAATTACGGTCCAGCGCCGCTCGAGACGAACGCGAATTTGGCGGGTCGCCTTTGCGACTTGTTCCCGTATTTCTGAAATGGCGTGATCTGAAAAACGCACCATCAGAAGCCATCTCCTCTCCGCTTCTTTTGATGCGTGTAGAGTTAAAACGCCGAAAGGGAGTCAAAGACGCTTACACACTCTCTTTGAGTGATACGAAAGCTGAAATAAATCCTGCGCTCTCTTTCATTCTCGACCAACTCTACGGCATTAAATTACCCGATTTTGTCGATTTGACTGAACCCTCAGCGCTACAAAGCCTGCACAAAACGCTAGAGACACAAATCATGGCAAGTGAGCCAGGCGTGTCTCTCTCATTTTCTGACAAACCAAAACTCCGGCTCCTACATCGGACTGTTCGCCGTCGTTTAGATAAGTTCAATAAACGTCGTTCTCATCGTACACGAGGCGTAAGATCTCGTGGGTCGCTTAATTATAGTTATGAGCGGAAGAGTTATGCTCCGCTTGGCGTCCAAATGTTTAGAGAATATGTGGCTCTAGCCGAGGCCCCAAACCGTGGTCTTTTCGGTGCACCCAAGCCTCAACTCTATAACGCCATCGAAGACAAAGCAGATGCCAAAGTCCGCGAGAAGAAAGTCACACAATTCCAACACATTGATACTGACGCCTCACGTTACGATTGGTCATTCGACCTCTGCGCCGTCACACTTGCGAATTTCAACTATCGCAAAATGAGCCTCGTGCGAGATTATGACGCTGTCCTGCGCGGCGAAACGCAAGCCGACAGCCTGTTCGATCGTTTTTTCACAGATGCAGCCCGCCCCGAGGTCGCAACAGTCGAATCTGCACCCTTGGCAAAACGCTTTCCAATTATGGCGCAAGACCCAACGCAAGCACGGTCAATTGCTCAACTCAGGTCGACACAGTCCTATGTTATTCAGGGGCCGCCCGGCACAGGCAAATCTCAAACCATCGCCAATTTGCTCGCCGAAGCGGTCAGTCAAAATAAACGCGTCCTCTTTGTTTGCGAAAAACGCGCGGCTTTAGATGTCGTCTATAACCGATTGCGCGGTGCAGGCTTAGACTCTCTCTGCGCGCTTGTTCATGATGCTCAAGAAAGTAAACGCGAGTTCATCGCAGAGCTGTCAGGTATCTATGAGAACTGGACAACAGACAAAACAGTTCCCTCTCTGGTGGACATTGAAAAAGACCGCGCGTTGCAAATTGAAGGCGTTGAAACGGCTCTATCTGATTTACACCGCTTGACCGATACAGTGTCAAAACCAGCACAAGGGTCGACAGCACCATTACATGATATTTTGGCCGAAACCTTATCTCTGAAAGACGCAAAGTTCCTTCCTCGAGACACGGCTCTGCCTGATCTATCCGATTGGCATAAACACGCTGTTTCAATCCGTGGACTTTCTGCAGCGCTTCGCAGGTTGACGGGCGAGGCTGTTTTCTCAAAAACCCCAGAGCGATTAGTTCACCCGTCTAGTTGGGCATCTAAAGAAATATCTGAAACGCTACCGAGTGCCGCACAGGCGCTCTTGCCTTTATTATCACGCCTATCGGATAGCCGTTCCAAATTACGAGGCACGGACCCTAAGAGTACAAACCTCAATCAAACACGCGCTCAAGTCGCGCTCGCGTATCGCATACAGCCTGCCTTCGAGACGGGTATGGAAGGCGTATTTCAATCCGAAAGTTCTGAATCGCGGCAGTGGAAAACAGGTCTCAATGCACTAGATGACTTAGAACATAAGGTCTCAGAAGCGCGCAAAGACACAGAAATTTGGATTAACAAATTATCACCGCGAGATACACGGAATGCTTTGTCTTTAGCGGAACAAAAAGAGGGCAAATTATTTGCGTTCTTATCTGGCGATTGGAGACGGACAAAAAGCCTCGTTCTTAGCGCGATTGATAGAGACAGCTTATCCGTAAAACCACGGTTGCGAGATCTACTCGCAGACCTGCAGCTAGAACATGATGCAGTAGCGGCCACGGATGATGCTAATAGGCAGCTCGCGCGGCGTTTTGGTTTCGAGTCTACGCAAAACTTATCCGATTTACTTTCGGAACGCGATTCCCTCACGCCTCAAGAAGGGAGTGCCGCGCTTCCGCTTTGGTCGGAAGTGACAGCAGACCCCGCCGGCGCGCGGGAGGCCATCAAAGCCTTAAGTTCGCTTCAGGAGATCATGGAAGAATGTGATAAACGCCTCACGCAGAGCTTTTCAGAAGTCGACACAATCCCAGTTGAACAGCTCGTGAAGGACGTCACAGACCTTTCCACTGCAAACCGTCGCTTGCGCGACATACAGCCCGCAGCACAAGCCTTGAGCGACGCCCCAACATCAGTGTGGCGCGCCTTGAGCGAAAGTCAGCTCGCTCCAGAACAATTAGAAACCGCCGTCATGGCAGACACCGTTGAGCGAAGTCTTACAGCCGCCTCAGGACTTCTGAATGTGGACTCGCAAGCTTTGGATGATATCCGCCAACGGATCAGAGATCATCAGGCACAGCTTTATACTTTAAATGCACAACTTATTCTCCGTCATGCAATCAACAGTTTCCAGGATTTAACAACCTTTAAAAATACACCTGACCGTGACCTATCTATGATTGATCGCAAACGGAAATCTAACATCAATAAAGGCCTGAGAGCGCTCGAGCATGAATTTGGCAAAACCCGCGCTTATAGATCACCTCGGGAATTACTGGCGGGGCCAGCGGGCTCTGTACTTCCCGTAATCAAACCTATTTGGATGATGAGCCCTCTTTCGGTGGCTGACGTTTTACCTCTCTCGGAAAATTTATTTGATGTTGTCATCTTCGACGAGGCCTCACAGATACCAGTGGAAGACGCAATTCCAACGGTCCTTCGCGCGCCCCAAGCCATAATCGTTGGCGATGAAAAGCAGCTTCCGCCTACCAACTTCTTTAACTCTGGCGGCGGAGAGGAAGACTTTGATGAATCGGATGAAGACGTTGATTTTGAGCTAAACCAAGACAGCTTCCTA
This sequence comes from Akkermansiaceae bacterium, assembly GCA_023300205.1. Classification (GTDB taxonomy): domain Bacteria; phylum Verrucomicrobiota; class Verrucomicrobiia; order Verrucomicrobiales; family Akkermansiaceae; genus Rubritalea. Next base: position 5,419 of record JALZVD010000104.1, read on the forward strand.
ACCCTAGCCGCAGAACATCTCCCATCAACACTTTTGGGCTGGCATTACCGCTCTCGCTCTGAGGAACTCATTGGGTTTTCTAATGCAGCGTTCTATGGCACGCGTTTACTGACAATCCCATCTGTTAAAAGATCAAAAAAACGCGCTCCAATTCTCGTGGAAGACCCGAAAACGGTTCCTGTAACATCGCAAGACATTCTCGCACGCCCCATTAGTTTCCACCACATTCCCGCCGGAATTTATACGGACCGTAAGAATGCAGACGAAGCCAAATATATCGCGACTCTCTTGCGAATGCTTCTGCTGGATCAAGCAAAAGACGGAAGCCGTAAAACATTTGGGATTGTCGCCTTTTCTGAAGCGCAGCAGGGCGAAATCGACCGAGCCCTCAATAGTTTGGCCGAAGAGGATTCGGCCTTTGGTGCAATCTTAGAGGCGGAACGTGAACGCGAAGAGGACGGAGAATATATCGGACTTTTTGTCAAAAACCTTGAGAACGTTCAGGGTGACGAACGTGACGTCATCATTCTATCCATATGCTACGCCCCTGCCGTCTCAGGTAAAATGCGTATGAACTTTGGTCCAATCAATAAGGCGGGTGGAGAGAAGCGCCTGAACGTCATTTTCTCACGGTCAAAAACCGCGATGATGGTGGTTTCCTCTATCCAGAGTTCCGCGATCACCAATGACTATAATTTCGGAGCCAATGCGCTGAAAACCTACCTACGCTATGCCGAAGCTCTCTCGATTGGCCAGACAGAGAGCGCCCATTCAGCCCTCTCCACCATTGCCACGCAACGGGGTCCAGACCGCAACACATCGAAAGGGTCCGATACGACATTTGATACATTGGAAGCCGACTTAAAACAGCTTGGTTGGGAAGTGGACCGTAATGTTGGACTCTCAATTTTCACGGTTGATCTCGCCCTATCCTCTTCCAATGGGACAACGCGGACGGCTTTGCTTTTCGATACACCTGAACGTTACCGCAGTAATGATGTTGTAGAGACCTACACTGCCCGCGCAGATATTCTAGGGGCCTTCGGGTGGAACGTCATCCTTGTCCCTCTCTCACAGCTCTGGGACAATTATGAGAGCGTATTGAAACGAGTTGGAAGCCCATAAATACTAACTCCAGAATTTAATCAAACGCCTTAAATATGCGCCCGGCTCACATCATATTTTCCGAGGTATTTCGTGAGGCGGTCCGCGTCGTTTTTGTCTTTCTATTCTCTCGAGACAAGGAGAACAGTTTTCGGCCAGCATCACTCAAAAAATCTCAGCATTCTGTATCTTCGCCGCTTAGCAGCGAGTCCAGCGCCCCTGCCTCGCTCGTA
>JALZVD010000105.1 GCA_023300205.1 Akkermansiaceae bacterium
CTAAAACTCTAGCCCACCTTCCCATGAACCCCTACTCAGCGCCAGAGTCTGATCAAGACGCTAAAAGACAACCCACCAACAGCGAGCTGCGTAGCATCGTCATCGGCTGGGAAAGAATGCGCATCCTCTTCAATATCATCCTATTTCTCGTCGGAATCGTCGCCATCTTCTTCCTCATGCGCGCACCATTCTTCAGACTAGAACATAGCATTCTACCTGCCATCGCATTCGGCATCTTCGCTAACATCTGCTTCTGCGCAGGCCCCACTATCGAGACCTACATCCGCGTCATCTTTAACACCCAAGACATCAGATCGCTCAGACTAAGCCTCTTCATACTAGGCACCCTACTATCACTAGTCCCCGCATTCATCGCCATCATCAGCTCAGAGATATGGCTCCCATAAATTACTTTACGTTCGCCAACTCATCTAACAGAACTTGAGACATCCTGATCCCACCCTCAAAGTTCTCAAGATAGTAATTCTCATTAGGCGCATGAATCTGGCAGTCAGGAAGAGCCAACCCTAACAGCAAAGAATCAGCCCCCAGAATATCCTGCATATCCTTAATGATTGGAATACTACCCCCTTCACGGATCAACACAGGCTTTTTCCCAAAAGCCTTCTCCAGCGCTGCCTGACCAGCCATTCCATAAGCAGAATTCGGATCCGTATAATACGGCTTCCCATCGTGACCCACCTCCACCTCAACAGTCACCCCAGCTGGAGCATACTTCACCAGATGTGCCTGCACCTTCCTAGAAATATCAGCGGGATCTTGATTTGGAACTAACCTAAATGAAAACTTCGCCATCGCCTCAGAGGGCAACACCGTCTTACTACCCTCACCCTGATAACCAGAACCTATCCCATTCACCTCAGCAGTAGGGCGCGCCCATAATCTCTCTGCACTACTATACCCAGGCTCACCAAATAAATCAGGTGAACCCGTAATCTCCTGAACATCCTCCTTACTCATCCCAGGTATCTGAGCCCACATCTCACGCTCCCAGTTCTCCAGCGGCTTCACATCATCATAAAATCCATCAATCGCTATCTTACCATCCGCATCATGCAGACTCGCCACCAGCCTCGCCACCGCAGTCGCTGGATTCGCCACCGCTCCACCATAAACCCCAGAATGTAAATCACCCTTCGGCCCCCGCACCGTCACCTCACAACAAGTAATCCCCCGCAAGCCATACCCCATAGTCGGAACCCCTCGCGCCACCATCCCCGTATCAGATACAGCAATCACATCACAAGCCAACTCACCCTGATGCTCCTCCAAAAATGGCACCAAGTTCGGACTCCCTATCTCCTCTTCCCCCTCGAATAGGAAAATCAAATTCACCGGCAGCTCACCCCTCTCCTCAAGCATCTGCTCCACACCCAGCACATGCGCCATCATCTGCCCCTTATTATCCGTAGCTCCCCTAGCCCATATCCTGCCATCCCTAATCTCTGGCTCAAACGGAGCACTATCCCACAACTCCACCGGGTCCACTGGCTGCACATCATAATGCCCATAGATAAGAACCGTCTTACGACCATCCACATGCAAATTCCTAGCCACCACCACCGGATGCTTCGCCGTCTCATGCAGATCAACACTCAGCCCCATCCCACTCAACTTCCCCACCAGCCACTCACCACAAGCCCGCACATCACCAGCATGCTCACTAGCCGTAGAAACACTAGGAAATCTCAGAAACTCAAATAAATCATTCACCTGCCGTTGAAATTGTTCAGTCATACACACATACTCATTCCTCAACCAGAAACCACAAGCACCAAAGAAGCCAAACTCTCAAAGAAATAACGGATACGCTTCACAAATCATCTAAGAAGCAACAGCTCAAAAAACAGCTAGATTTAAAAAAAAATCACTTTTTTCATTACCATTACGCTGATTTATTTGAATTCCATCAACTATCTTATTACTCTACGACAACAAATAACGCGCACCTAACCCATTTAAAGTCAATAATTAGAGAGTTTAATTTTAATATTTTAAATAATTCAATATTGATTAATTTTAAACATTTATGTAATGTACTTACATATAGAACAAGTAGCTAGATGGCTACACATCTTAGAAGTTTAATAACCCGCTGGATAAAGTTCATATCCCCCTAGATTCACAATACATTCACCACAAAATTTAAAGCAGATTATAGATCTACATTAAATTGTGTGGCGATCAAGGCTAGACGGAGTGCCGAAAACTCTACCCCAAACTAAAATAATATGATGAAAAATACACTAATTACCCTCGCCTCTCTAGCCACTCTGGCAGTTTCTGCTAATGCTCAGTATTTGGACGACCTTGACTCAGTAAGCCCTTCTGGAACCGATGCCGCTTCTTACACTTGGACTGACGCCACCCTAGGTACAGTTACGGCTACATGGTCAGGCACCGCTATCGCCCCTACTCGTAATATATTCGCTAACACTGTAAATGATACTGACACTGGATCATTTTCAATCTATGCTATTACTA
>JALZVD010000106.1 GCA_023300205.1 Akkermansiaceae bacterium
GCGCCCGCGCCGGAGAATGGATGCTCCAAAACGGCTTCACCGACGTCACCAACATCGCAGGCGGCATGAAGCAGTGGTTGGAGGAAGAGTAAGCTGCCGCTTTCAGCCAGTAAAACCCACTCGGCAGCCCCACAACACAGCTCACTCAACCCACTCTCAAGCCCACCGGGGTTCCGTCCCTCAGCCTAGGGTTGGCGGAGCTTACCCTAGGTCCAATCCCACAACTTCCCCAACCCCAATCGGGGTTGCGTCCATCCCCTCATCACTCACCCTCAGTCGCGAATGGGTCAGCACCAGTCTCGAACGGATCTGGATTTCTCTTTAAATATTTCTGTGACAAATCCCTCTCTACAGACTCACTCAATTGAAGCTCTTTAATTTGATCGAGGTTCTCCTGATTTCTCGAGCCTGACACGAGATTACTAAACTGTTGCTGGCCCACATCCGATAGTAGGTATCGCTCTCGCTCACCCTGAGGCAAAGTATTCACCAGAAGGTTTCTCAGATCTCGAGGATCAACACTGGTGAAATTATAGCCCGATCCACCAGAGACCACGACCGGAACAAATCTCCTATTATTCTGAAGCCAGACGATCGTTTGGACTGGAGACTTTAAAAACCAGTTTCTTAGCGCAGAGCTAAGCGGGTCCTCGAAGCGAAAAGGCCATTGCTCAGCCTCTCTCGAAAGGGCCGCTTCGTCAGGAAACCCCTCGCGACTAATATCGAGTGCGCTACGACGACTCACCGGCATCAGCCAATCGGCATTGGAGTTTTGATACCACGACATCGCACCATCAGCATCACTCTCCAACCACCTACCCAGAAGTTTGCCCCGAGCCTGCGATTTCGTTTCCGTTTCATCCACCCCAATCTCGCTTTTTAAATCACCAAAGAGCTGCTGAAAATCATAGCTAATCGGGATTCCATCTGCGATGCCTCCCAGCATTTCACTTCGAACATCCTTGTTCTTGTTCCTCATGAACTCAGCAATTGTAAACGCAGTGTCAACTCTCGAAAGGTTCTCAAAAACCCCTCCAACAATCTTCGGATAGAAGAGATCGAAAGTTTTCGAATCAGAGAAACTAACTTCCCCTGAGTTCAAGGCCTCATACGCAGCCCAGGGTTCGAGCGTCGACCAACCCACCATCACCGCTGAAAATCGTTTGGCGGCACTCCCTAGAGGAGTGCTCGATGCCCAAGTGTCGTCATAAGTCCCAGTTTGAGCCAAAGCAACCGCCTCGAATTCAGACACAAATTTAAAAGCTGCTTCAGGGGAGAGCTCTCCCCAACGGCGAAAGAGGACCTCAACCCACATCTCCCGTCTCCACATTAGATCAGGTCCGCGCGACCATTGCAGAATAATTCTACCATCTTCAGCGATCATCCACATGCGACAGACTGCCTCGACCTCCTTCAAAGACCATCCAGCAATGAGATCATCGCGCTGCTGCGCTAAGTCGGATCCCCTCATGTCCCCGAACCGTGCTACGTGAATCACTTGGTCTATCATTCTTGTCAATTCAGAGACTGATCGGGCCTCTTGAGATGGAGGATTGGAACGAGACGAGAGGGGCCGTTGTCCATTTTCCCTTTCCAAAGTCTTCTCGTCCGGTGTCACCTGTGGAGCAACCTTCCACTTCAAACCGAACCCAACAACAATCAGCACAATCACTAACAACACCACGATCGACCTCATAACCTCACCCCACCCCCCACTATCTCCTGACGAATCTCCCCAATCCCCTCCACCCCCAACTCCACCACATCTCCCACCTTCAAAAAACACGGAGGCTTCATCCCCGCTCCGACTCCACCCGGAGTCCCTGTTGCGACCACATCTCCCGGCAGTAATGTCATAAACTGCGTGATATAGCTGATCACCTCCCGCACCCCAAAAATCATATCGCTCGTCGAGCTGTCCTGCCGGATCTCCCCATTCACCTTCGACCAAATCCGTAAATCCTGCGGGTCCTCAATCGCCCCCACCGGCACCACCTTCGGCCCCGCCGGACAGAACCCATCGTGGCTCTTTCCCTTATTCCACTGGCCACCCCTCTCCTTCTGCCACCCGCGCTCGGAATAATCACAAAGCACCACATACCCCTTCACATAATCCATCGTTTCCTCCAAACTGACCCGCTTTGCCCGCTTCCCAATCACCACCCCCAGTTCTACTTCATAATCCAACTTCTCCGCCCCCGGCGGCAGCTCTAGCGGCTCAAAAGGCCCAGCCCAACTACTCGGTGCCTTTTGAAAAAGCACCGGCTCGCTCGGTAGCTCATTTCCCAACTCCCGCGCATGCGCCGCATAGTTTTGACCGACACAAACGATTTTAGAAGGCTGGGGAAGGATCATCACAGAGTGGGAGCTGGAAGTTTCATGAAACGCTTGAGGATTATTCACGTGAACGGGGTTCGAAGTTAAATTGGATATTACGTCATTCCCGCCCCACTTCCCAGACGGAACTCAAGAGAGCATGTCGTAATTTGATCGATTTTGTGGAATCGAAAGCCCTCCCACACCCCCTCCGAGAAACTCACAAACACTCTGATTCGGCTCCGCCCCCAACCTCACTAACATCGGCGGCGGCATGAAGCAGTGGTTGACGTGAGCTGGTGTTGGGCCTGTGGAGCCGAGGTTGATAAGC
>JALZVD010000107.1 GCA_023300205.1 Akkermansiaceae bacterium
ATAGGATTAGCTATGCGATGAGGTTTTCTTAACTATTCATTTTTTGAGTGGTAGAACTTTGTTACGGAGTGAAGGTGATGATGGGGGGGGATGATGATCTTATTTGATTGTGTGAATTTAGCGTTGATTTGGGAATAAATTTGACGGTTGAGCCTCTTTATCTATAGATAAGTTCCATTTTAACAAATTATGTCAAATATAGCTCCAAATTCCGAATCCGCTACACGAGAAAGATACGCAAGTGCTGCAGCTGAAGCTGAGCAGGCTTTGTGTTGTCCTGTAGATTATGACCCGCAGTATCTTAAGATTATTCCTAGTGAGGTGATTGAGAAAGATTATGGGTGTGGTGATCCGTCAAAGTATGTTGAGGCTGGTGATACTGTGTTAGACTTGGGTTCAGGGACTGGCAAGATTTGTTTTATAGCTTCACAGGTTGTGGGAGCAGAGGGGAAGGTGATCGGTGTGGATATGACTGATGATATGCTTGAGGTGGCTAGACGTAATGCGCCGATTATTGCTGAGCGAGTTGGGTATTCTAATGTGGAGTTTAGAAAGGGTAGGATCCAGGATCTTGCGCTTAATTTAGAGCTGTTAGATAAGGAGCTGGGTGGGCAGCCTGTGGGTGATGTGAATCGCTGGATGGAGCTGGATAAGATCACTGAGGAGCTGAAGGCTAAGGAGCCATTGGTGGAGACGAATAGCGTGGATGTTGTGGTTTCTAATTGTGTGCTTAACTTGGTGGAGTCAGATCTGAAGGGTAAGATGTTTGAGGAGTTATTCCGCGTGCTTAAGGTGGGTGGTAGAGCTGTTATTTCTGATATTGTGAGTGATGAGGTGATTCCTAAGCATTTGGAGGATGATCCGTATTTGTGGAGTGGATGTATAAGTGGTTCTTATACTGAGGTGGGTTTTCTGAAGGCGTTTGAGGATGCAGGGTTTTATGGGATAGAGGTTCTTAAGCGTGATGTGGAGCCTTGGCAGACTGTTGAGGGAATCGAGTTCCGTAGTGTGACGATCCGAGCCTGGAAGGGTAAAGAGGGTCCGTGCATGGAGCGTAATCAGGCGGTGGTGTATAAGGGGCCATTTAGCCAGGTGAGTGATGATGATGGCCATACGATGGTGCGTGGTCAGCGCTATGCTGTGTGTGATAAGACGTATCAGTTGTATCAGAAGTCGCCTTATAAGGATCATTTTGATTTTGTGGATCCGATCAATGAGATATCACTTGATGATGCTAAGGAGTTTGATTGCTCACGCGATGTGACACGCCATCCGAGAGAGACAAAGGGGATGGATTACACCGTGACTACTGTTGCTTCTGATTGTTGCGGAACAGAGGGTTGTTGCTAAGCTTCATTTCTTTAACCACTAGGTTTCTTAACTATATCATTTCATGGCGAATCTTTTCGATCAAACATTAGAACAATTTAATCAACAGCTTACGAGGAAGGCTCCAGAGATCCTCCAAGTGAACGTGGGTAAAATGTGCAATATCACTTGTGTTCATTGTCATGTGAATGCTGGCCCTGGTCGGAAAGAAATCATGACACTTGATACAGTGGATAAGATTCTGGACTGGCTCAAGGATGCTTCACAAATTCATACTGTTGATCTTACTGGTGGGGCGCCTGAAATGAATCCACATTTCAAGCACTTCGTCCGCGAAGCACGTGCGATGGGTAAAAAGGTAATCGACCGATGTAATCTTGTTATTTTGTTAGAGCCTGGTTATGAGGAGTATGGAGAGTTCTTGGCTGAGCAGAAGGTTGAGATAGTGGCTTCTCTTCCTTGTTACTCTTCAGAGAATGTGGAAGAGCAGCGAGGCGAAGGAGTTTTTGACCGTAGTATAGTAGGTCTTCAGAAGTTGAATGCATTAGGTTACGGTATTGATCCTGAGCTGACTTTGAATCTTGTTTATAATCCGAATGGAGCGTTTCTTCCTGGTGATCAAGCTGAGTTAGAGGCAGATTATAAAGTAGAACTGAAAAAAGCATTTGGGATTGTCTTTAATTCATTATTTGCGATTACCAATATACCTATCGCTCGTTATTCTTCATACTTAAAGAGGAATAAAATGCTGGATAAATATATGCAGCTTCTCATTGATAACTTTAATCCAAAATCCGTCGGCGGATTGATGTGTAGAGATACAATCAATGTAGGGTGGGAAGGGGAAGTTTATGATTGTGATTTTAACCAACAATTAAAGCTACAATTAGCAGATAAAGGTGAGGAAGCAGATGTAGCGGATTTGAAACTGCATGCCTGGGATGTGGATCTTGTGAGGTTTGAGAAGTTGCCAATTAAAACGGGTTCGCACTGCTTTGGTTGTACTGCAGGAAGTGGAAGTAGTTGTGGGGGAACAGTGGCCTAACTTTGATAAAAAATTATGGATAAACCAAAAATACTTGTATTGTGCACGGGTAACTCATGCCGGAGTCATATGGCTGAGGGATTCTTAAAGATGAAGGTGGGGGATCTGTATGATGTGCAGAGTGCTGGAGCGAAGCCATCTGGATATGTGCATCCTGTTGCGCAGAAGGTGATGTCTGAGATAGGCGTGGATCTGACTGGGCACGAGAGTAAGCATTTAGATGAGTTTCTTGAAGATGAGGTGGAGACTGTGATCACTGTGTGTGATAATGCAGAGGGTTGTTGTCCTACGTTTAAGGGTGAGAAGAATCATTTTTGTTGGACGTTTGATGATCCTGCTGATGCAGAGGGGTCTGATGAGGAGGTGGAGCAGGAGTTCCGCAGGATTCGGGACCAGATTTGCGATCAGTTTGAAGATTATGCTGAGAGGCTGAGGAAGTCTTAATGCGTGGTGGACTGATGAGTGCTAGCTTGGTCATTATGACGAAGTTTCCGGAGCCAGGGAAGGTGAAGACTCGCCTTGCTGCTAGGGTAGGTGCGGAGAGGGCTTGTGGTTTGCATGCTGCGATGGTGGGGCATTTGATGTTGAATACGCTGCCTTTGTTAGAGGGGGTGAATGTTCGTTTTCATGTGGCTGGGGGCGATGCTGCTGCTGTGTCTGAGTGGCTGGGTGATTGGACTTGGCAGCGACAGGTGGGTGGTGATCTAGGGGAGAAGATGCAGCATGCTCTTGAGGAGGGTTTCCGTGAGGGTGCAGAGAAGGTGGTCATTATAGGCACGGATGCGCCGGCGATCACGGCTGGGCATATAGAGGGGGTGATTTCTTCTCTGGATGGTAGTGATGTGGTGTTTATTCCGGCGATGGATGGAGGTTATGTGATGGCCGGAATGAAGGGCGTGCATGAAGAGATGCTAGGGGGAATAGAGTGGAGTACTGAGGAGGTGCTGAGCTCATCAGTAGAGCGTTTGAGGGGGGCGGGGAAGAGTGTGGCTTTGTTAGATTCTCTCAGGGATGTGGATGTGTATGAGGATCTGGAGCATGCTGCTGAGGTGCTGGGGGATGATTCCTGGCTCTTCTAGTTAGGTGTTTTTTTCTGGGTAGTAGGTTTTGTAGAATGCTTTACTGAGTTGGGCGCGTTTGTCTGCTGAGTAGAATAGAATGCGGTATTTGAAGTAGAATGTGATGATGGTGAAGAAGCGTTTCCAGTAGGTGTTTTTTTTCCATTTGGCGGCAGAGACGGTGCTTTCATGGGCTAGATGGAGTGTGTCTCCGTGGAGTCTGAGGCGGTCGCTCATTTCTACGTCTTCCATGAGTGGTTGATCTGTTAGGATGTTATTTTGGATGACGGTTTGGCGGTGGAAGAATTGGTTCTGATCTCCGAAGCTGGTTTGAAGCAGGCTGGCTCTGAAGTCATTCATGCTTTCGATGAGGAGGAGTCCTGGGGTGGAGCGGTCGAAGCGCTGGCCTAGGCTACCACCAACGATGTCGATGTTGTTGTGGATGGCTAGGTTGAGGTTACTGAAGGTGTCTAGTGGTAGTCGGTTATCGGCGTGTAGGATGAGACACCAGCTTGATGCTGCTGCTTCTACGCCGGTTTTTATTTGGATGCCTCTGCCGAGGGGGGCGTGGATGGTCTTGATGGTGAAGTGTTGGGATTGAGGTGCGTTTTGTTTATGGTCTGATGAGTGGACGATGATGATTTCGTGAGGGGGCTTGGTTTGTTTTTGGAGGTGATGGATGAGGTCTGTGAGGTTTTCGTCTATGGATAGTGTGGGAATGACTAGGGACCATGATGGGTCGATCCTGTCAGTGGTGGTGTTATCTGGCTTGGTGATGAAGTGGAAGAGTGATATGAGGTGGCGGGGAAGGTGGATGAGGCAGGCGAGTGTGAATGGGAGCCAGAATAGCCATTTTGCCCAGTCTGGTAACATCCAGATGCCGGTGTTCTGGAATTCTGTCCAGACGAGGAAGTAGATAGGGGTGGTGAGTGATAGGGTGATCCAGGGTAGGCTGGGTCTGATGGCGATGAAGGGTAGTAGCCATGAGAGATACCAGAAGTGGACGATGGGTGAGAAGAGGATGAGTCCGCCGAGGGAGAAGTTGAGGCTGATCCAGAATTTATTTTTGATGCAGAGCCAGAATCCGATACTCCAGGAGATGAGGAAGAGGAGTGCGCAAAGTTTGCTTGTTAGTTCTTTGGGGAGATTTAGGACCTCGACTAGGAATTGGTTGATTGGGGCGTTGAATCTGAAGTTGGCTCCAAAATTCATGAGTCCGTTCGCCATCTGGATTGTATCTTGGTAGTGAAAGGCAATGGGTATGATGCAGGTGATGATGGCGATGGTGATGCCTTTTGCGCCTGTTCGTAGAAGGATGATGGGGGCGGCGACGATGGCCATGATCTTGATTGATATGGCGAGTCCAACTGCGATTCCACATGGGATGAACCATTTTTTCGCTAGTGCTAGGGTGGAGAAGGTGAGGAAGAAGACCATGAGTATGTCAAAGTGGCCTTCTGCGGCAAATGAGAGGAGTGAGATGGGGCTGAGGGCGTAGAGTAATGCCCAGTGTAGTGGTCTACGATAGTGGTGAAGGAGCGCTATGAGAGTGGCGATGAGAAATAGGTCTGTTAGGAGGAAAGCAGCTTTGTAGCTTTGTGGTGAGTAGCCAAGTTTATTGATGAGGCGGAAGAATTGTAGGGCGAGAGGGGGGTAGGCGGTGGGGTTGTCTTTATGGTTCATGTGATCCCAGTATTTATCTCTGTGTGGGATGTAGTGTTGATGGTTTGCAGTATGGGTGTAGGGGCTGATCTGCTGTGAGTAGAGTTTGCCTTCCCATAGGTAGCGATTTACATCATCTGATGGGGCGGTAGGGAAGATGGCGATACGGGTGCTGGCAGAAATGAGCAGGATAAGAATGACTGCTTTTTTTGTTGTGGTGCGAGGGAAGATGTAGACAGAGGCTAAGCCGGTGAATCCGATGAGGAATCCGATGATGAGGCGTGGTGTGCCGTAGCTATCAAATGAGGGAGTGATGAGCGCGTACCAAAGGCAGAGGCCTGAGATGATGAGCGATAGGGTGATCCAGACTTTCCAGCGAAGATTCAAGATTTGGAGCGTTTGGGTTTCCCGTTAAACAAGCTTTTGTATCCAAACATGGCGAAGCCGATGGAATAGATAAGAAAGAATGGAACGACTTCGATGGATCCCTGTTCGAAATAAAAGTAGGCAGTGATCAGTGTGAGGCCGGCCATGGTGATTTCTAGGAATGGCATGATGCTGACTTTGGAGCGTCCTTGGAAGGTTGATTTATTATCACCTTGTTTAGGGGTTCTGACGAAGGGAGATTTGATGCCGATGATTCCTTCTATGCATGCTCTGGCATTACTGAGGCAGAT
>JALZVD010000108.1 GCA_023300205.1 Akkermansiaceae bacterium
GGATTTGCTATTCCTCTCTGGAGTGAGAGAACGGATGATTTTGACCGTGTTCTTACTGAGAATCCTGTTCGTGTTAGAGCGATTGGTTTTCAGTTTAACTGGAATTTCCATTACGCGGGTGAGGACGGTAAGTTTGGCTACATTGACCGTACTTTAGTTTCATCAAAAGGGGATGCTTGTCTTGTGGCTGAAGATAAAAATGGCTGGGATGATTTCATGGCTGATAAGCTAAGAATCCCGGTAGATAGACCGGTAATCTTACAGGTGACTTCTACTGATGTGATCCATAACTTTTCAATTATTCCTATGAGGATTCAGTCTGATGCATTCCCTGGTAAGGATATTCCAATGTGGTTCACTCCTATTGAGGAAATGGAGACTTCTGTAGTCTGTGGTCAGCTCTGTGGTGCTGGACATGCAAATATGGTGACAACGATGACTGTAGAGTCACAGAAGTCATTCAATGCCTTTCATAGGGAGCGCAGTGCTGACTCTAAAGCTGAGTCTGAAAAGGCTTTCGCTGTAGTGGCTGAGTAAATGATCTACAGTTAGAGACACTCTTAAACATTTCTATCTACACGGTCTTCGGGCCGTGTATTTTTTTGCTTTGAATGGGAGCCGATCCGGAGTTAGGGAACGTGGTATTATGAAATGTAGGAGTATGTATCCCGATCCGAACCCAATGGGAGCTTATGGAGCTATACTGGATGAGAGAACGATGTTGTCTCCTGTGCTGCCTGTGAGTTTAGCTATGTCTGACTCTGGAAGATGCATTGTTAGGGTGCGAGGTAGCTTACCTGAGCGAGCGTGGCTAGGGACTCTAATGGAGCCTGACTTGATCTCTCCTCCAAGAGGGTCAATATACTTCATTGGGAATGAGGTGGCATTGGGGGGAATGGAGGAAGGCATTTGATAGAGAATGACGATGTGGCCTTCTATTTTTTTTCTAGTTAGATGCTTGATACTAAGAATAGGAGGGAAGCCGGTGGAGAATCCAGTTCTGAGTTGCTGATGCGTCTGTTGTAGTAGAGCCGTGTAAGATTGGTTTCCTTTGAGATAATGGGTGGTTAGGTTGAGGGCGGGGAGGGGGAGGTTTTGTTTGGCTTGGAAGTCATTGGCAAGGTCTCTGAGATCAAGAGCGCTGATGCCTGAGCTATTTTCCCATCTGTTGGTTCCTGGTGTGTATTTTGATTTTACGCTGCCATAGTTATTGGCTAAGAAAGCAAATTGTTCCTGATCAGTATTGCCATTTATTTTCCTTATTGCGGTCTGCCATTTAGAGGATCCGAACCTGTATGAGTTAATCAGCGATGAAATACCGCAACCGTTAGGGTTGACTGTGTTTTGATCGATTGCTTTTGCATGAGGGGTAGGCGCTTTTATATTAGCTCCTGAGCAACTGATGGCGGCAAGAGAGAGAGTTGATATGATGACGGCTGTTATCAAAGAAGGGAGGTTTAGCATAAGTATAATAAAGCATGGCTCCGATGCATATGACAATGATTAAAAAAGCGAACCTTTGGAGGTAAGCTTTTAGGGTGAATGGTCTTTATGAGAGATTGTTTCTCTTAGAATGGTAGGCCGCCACCTTTACCGCCTTTACCGCCTAGGCCTTTCATCATGTCTTGCATTCCTTCCATACCGCCCATTTGCTGCATCATTTGTTTCATCTTGCCTCCTTTACCGCTGAACATTTTGCGCATTTCTCCGAATTGCTTGAGGAGCTTGTTGACCTCGATGATGGAGGTTCCGCTTCCTTGGGCGATACGTTTTCTGCGGGTGCCTTTGATGATTTGTGGGTGTGCGCGTTCTTTCGCTGTCATGGAGAGGACGATGGCTTCCATATGGGCCATTTTCTTGCCTCCCATGAGATCAGAAGGGATCTGTTTTTTGAGTTTTTTCATGCCTGGGAGCATTCCTAGAATTCCATCGAGCGGGCCTAGGTTTTTGATCATGTTCATCTGATTTAGGAAGTCGTTGAAGTCGAACTTGCCACTTTGCATGCGCTTGGCGGCATTCATGGCGTCTTCTTCATTGATTTTACCTGCCATGTTTTCGACCATGGAGACGACGTCGCCCATGTCTAAGATTCTACCCGCCATACGGTCTGGGTGGAATTCTGAGAGGTTGTCTAGCTTCTCACCTTCACCGATGTATTTGATGGGCTTGCCTGTGACGGCGCGCATGGAGAGGGCAGCACCCCCACGGGCGTCACCATCTAGCTTGGTAAGGACGATGCCTGTGATGCCGACTGCTTCATCGAAATGTGTGGCTACGGATACTGCTTGCTGACCGGTGGCGGCGTCTGAGACGAGGAGGGTTTCTTTAGGGTCTAGAAATTTATGTAGTTCCTTGAGTTCTCCGATGAGTTTGTCATCGATCTCTTGGCGACCAGCGGTGTCAAAGATGAGGACTGTTCCGTTCTGAACTTCTGCCCATTTGAGGGCGTCTTTGGCAACTTTGATGAGGTCTTTTTCACCAGCTTCTGGTTTGTATACGGGGACGTCTACTTGGGCGGCGAGTGTGGCTAGCTGCTCGATGGCAGCTGGACGATAGAGATCACATGCGATGAGTAGTGGACGGCGACCTTCTTTCTTGAGGCGGAGAGCGAGCTTGGCCGAGGTGGTGGTCTTACCAGCACCGTTGAGTCCGACCATTAGGATGCGTGCGGGTGGGTTTAGATCTAGTGGTGACTGATCTCCTCCTAGTAGGGAGGTGAGTTCATCATGGAAGATTTTAACGATTTGCTCACCAGGTTTGATGGACTTGAGAACTTTTTCACCCATTGCCTGCTCTTTTACTTTGGCAATGAAGTCTTTGGCGACTGAGAATTCGACGTCGGCTTCTAGGAGGGCAAGGCGGATTTCACGGAGAGCATCAGAGATGTTTTTTTCGGAGATTTTGCCTTGGCCTCTGAGTTTTTTGAATACGCCTTCGAGGTTGTCTGAGAGTGAGTTGAACATGGGTGAAAGTGGTTGGTTGTTGGTTACTAGTAATTATGGAAGCGCTGGGGCTGTTTTTGGGGTGTAAGCGGCTTCTTTGTCAATGACGAATGTCCATTCCATAGCGGGTTGGTAGTCTGATTCATCGATGAGTTTCCATTGGACGGATGTGGTGCAGTGGTGGGTTCTGAGAGGGCGGTTGACTGTCCAAGAGATGGTTTTTGTTTCAGGGTTGTATGCAACGGGGATTTTGCCGAAGCCTGCGATGCGCATGACGATGGATGATTCATCTAGGTTTTCAATTTTAGAGAGGTTGGCGCTGATAGTGGGCATACGGGTTGTTATTTTTTCACCTGCTGCGGGGAAGACTTTGTGGGGTAGTTCTTTTTTTAATACAGCGCCTGAGATACTTCTTGAAATGGCATTTGCTGGGAATGTGGTGGCGTGTTTAAAGATGTAGTCGTGTTTGTCTTCTCCGAGGATGACGTAGCGAGGGATGATGTTGTCATCTGTGACGCGGGTTACTTTACCAGGTTTAACGGTGAAGAGGTGATGGTAGCCGAATTTGGCTGCGGACTGAAACATTTCTGGGGTGTGGAGTCCGCCGGGATAGACGTAGGTGATGATCTTTTGTTTGAATTTAGATTCTAGAGTTTTCTTGGATTGGCCAAATTCGGTATCGATAAAAGTTCTATAGGCTACTTCTCCGAGTCGTTGGTTTTTTCTAACGATGGATGGCATGGGGTGAGAGACGGAGTGTGAGCCGATGGTGCAGCCATGCTGCATCATTTCTTTGATCATTTCTGATGTCATAGAGCTACCGCCTCGGTCGATGTAGTTGGTGTATAAGTAGACAGTGAATGGGTAACCGAATTCTTTTAGGATGGGGTAGGCGTCTGTGTAGACTGATTTCCAGCCGTCATCGATGGTGATGAGAATGGATTTATCTGGAATTTGTTTATTGCCTTGTTTCCAGAGGATGAAATCTTCGAGTGTGATGACGTTTAATCCGAGGTCTTTGATGGCTTGCATTTGCTCGCGGAACTTGGATGGGCGGATGACCATTTCCTGGACTTTGCGGGTGCTTGAGAAGTCGTGGTAGCCGAGGACTGAGACGCGGACGTGGTCATTCTTTGGGGCCGGCTTGGGAGCTGGGTCTTGTTCGCTATCAGGCTGAAGGATGGAAGAGGTTTGGGCGTGTGCTGAGAAGATGCATAAGAGTGAGAGGAGGAGAAAATATTTCTTGAGATTCAGCATGGTGATTATGGTTTTTGTATAGGATTATGCTAATGTTGTGAGTTTATATTGCAAGCCATTCCATGCGTCACTTTTTGCACGTTTAATTTGTGTTTCTGCAAATTAGAATTGATTAATTACTTCACCGTGTAGAGCTCCTTGATTACGCTTCAGATCCATGATGTTGTTGAGAATGGATGTTGAAGTAATGAAAAACATAATGAAATTTACTCTTAATTCTATGGGAATTAGATGAAGGGAGTGCTGAATTTTATTAATGAAATGGTTCTAAGATATCAACTTTAAGTCCTTAAAAATATGATGGTGGTGATCTCTGCCATAGCCGCTAGATGGATGGTGAACTCCTATGAGTAAAATACGGCCATTTTTGTATGGGTAATCATAATAACGAATGAATTCAGTTCCATTGATTTGTAATCCTTTACCTTTTTTAGCTTCACCATAGCCCCAATCATTAGGTAAAGCATCCCATACTTTTGAACCCCATGAAATGACTACTTCAGGTTGTTGTTCATCTAGTAATTGAGTAAACGCATTAAAATGCTTTTCTTCGTGATAGTCGTATTGGTGGGCACTTGTTGGATTTTTTCCTGCTATCTCTTGGAGGTAATTATAAAATACTACTGAGTCAAAGAAAGACTTTCGCTCACAGCTAGACGCACTCTTTCCAAATACACTATTTATAAAAGTGGAAAATGTTGCTTTCCATCTTCCGTTACTGTTTTGATCTAAATAGATATTAATGATTTCATTTGTGAAATCAGAGTGATCAGCTTCAGTATCTAGATCTTCTACGTAATGTGATCCACCTAAAATCAGTGTTTTATGCCTAAATACACCATTGCTTTTAGGATATTCAGAACCTAACCAGGGTTTAATTTTAATATTTTTTTTCATAGAATTCAGTATAAACTATTTAGGAGATATTCTTAATTTGTGTATAGAATTTGTATTTTGCCAAAATCTAACCTTAACTTATGTATATCGGTAAGTATAGTTGCGAGCTCTTCTTGTATATCCTCAGCCCCTTTAAAATATTCTGTATTGAGGATATATACAGAAAGGCTCATGTGAAGATACACCCCGTGTGAGCTGTTGACATACAGCTCAGGCTCGTCTTCACATTTGACATATACTCTTCCTGTAAATAGCTTTTTATATCGGTCTGCTAGATTTTCATACGTCTCCCATGACCCTCTATCTGTAAGCTGTTTTTTAGCATCTGCCACATTTTTTGATAACTCGACTAAGCATACTTCAGTCTCGATTTGTAAGCGGATTTTACCATCTTGAGGTCTACTGCTGATCTTAAAGAAATGCTCCCAGTCTTGTTCAGTTAATTTGATCAATGCATTTGTCTGAACTCGTTGACCTTGTTGTTCGATAGTTGATTTAAGTTCGGGTAACTTAATCTTGAGCCTGTCTATCATAGCCTTCATTACTAGCTTAGCGAATTGACCTTGGTGATAATCTTCTGCAGGTTTATCAAATACTTGGACACTAGTAATAGCAGATTGCGAAATGATTTCGCTAATGACTTCTCCAATTTGCTCTTCTTTACCAATGAGAGATTTAAGGTCATTCATCATTCGTGAGATATACAAGGCTCTAGTTTTCAAATAGCTATCATTTTCGCATGCTTGAAATAGAACTAATTCCCAAGCTTCATCAAATTCATTGTAAGCTTTGAGTTTTGTTATTTTTTCATCAGTCAGTTTTTTCAGATTAAACTCTGTTGCTGTCTTATCATCCCATTTATCAAATTCAGGGATTTTAGCGACCATGCGATAGATCTTTGGGTAGGCGACTTGGAGGCTAACAAGTGCAAAATTCACGAGTAAATCGAGTTCAGTATTTTTACTGACTTCTTGGTTAGGGTCTTGAGGTTTTGCGTGATTTATACAGCCAATTAATGATAGCGAATTTACTAATCTCTTTAAAGATCTTGGATTATTCCCGACGGTGTATCCAGCAGTTCGACCGATGAAGTCTTTGATTTCTTTTTTCTCAGATTCCGCTTTATTAAGGTAACCTATTGACTGTAGGCTAGACATTAAAAACTTGTCTATTTTGTAACCAGATACAGGCATGGAAAATGGAAGTTGAATAATTTTATCAAAAAAGGAACGGAACTCTCTTTCGTTTGTTTCACATAACTTCCCAAACTTAGGTTCTAGGCCTTTTACCACCACGTCGTAATCAATCGCTAAGATGAAAATACAATGGTTTAATGAAAATATATTTTTCAATAATTCTAATAGTTGGACAGCTACTGGAGGGTCAATTCTGTCTAAGTCATCGATAAAAAAGACAACGCCTTTTTTGTCTTTCTCATTCACACATTTCCCGATGATTTTCTCTAAGTCATCTCTCAGTGACCCTATAGTTGACTCAGAGCTGGAGGTAAAAGCTTCACTTAGGATATCCCCCGAAGAATCCATCACTTTGTTAGCTTGGGTAGCTGCGAAATTAGTTGCCATACTCTTAGCTACTTTAAAAAACTTCTTTGCGATTTCTTTCCTCTCTTCTTCTTTACCTAAAATAGAGGTCACTTTCTCTATGAGAGCTGCTATGATACCAATTAATGAAGATTCAGCGGTTTTCATTAAGGAGTGCTCCCAAGTATTTAGCCAGATTTTGTGGAAGCTTCCTTCCTCTGCACATAAATCTCTGTCTAAAACATTCATTAAGGAGGTTTTTCCGCTGCCCCATTCGCCTTGTAATGCTATAGTAATAGGAGTCTCGGAGTGTTCGATGAATTGAATCAATCCTTTTTGGTATGGATCTATTCCAAACCAATCTTCTTCATTTTTCAGTCGAGGAGTATCAATCACACTAGTTGTTTTATTTATTTCACTCATATTCAGTTCGTTATAATACATGTTGTGATCTCCAAACCAATATGAAATTTTTGTGGGGTAATTTTAAGCGATTAAAATTTTCAGCAACGGATTAAACTCGATTCAAGAGATCCACTGCAACAGAGTGATTCCAGTCATTGACTCTTTTTTTAATCTTAAATAAATCGATAATCCACCAGACACCTAGACCTCCGAAAGTGAGTAAGAAAATGATCTGTAGGAACCATTTATTGTAGTAGAGGTAATGAAGGCCAGAGAACCATAGAATGAAGCTTGTGGATGTGGACTTTTGTTTGCTTTGGTATTCTCTGTGAAAGAGATCTTGTTTGAGAGCTGGGAGTTGGTCGACAGCTTGGGTGAGTGATGTGGTAGGTAATGATAATTTTTTCATAGGAGCAGAATCATACATTCAGTGGTGGACATATCCTGTCTAGGTTGCTTTGTTAATTTACTAAGATGAAAAAAGATGAGGTGGTGAATCATAATCAATTGTTGAGGTTAAGGAAGATTTTAGCTTTGCTACGCGAAAGAGAGCGGGTGACTCAGGCTGAGATGGCTAGGGCTAATGAATGTTCTTCGAAATCTATTCAGCGGGATATTGCCATACTACAGGCTAATGGTTGGACTGTAGAGTTTGATAAGAAAGGGTATTACTTTGGTTCTCATATGAAGGGAGATTTGAAGGCTTCTAGAAATGGACAAGTAGCGGCATTGGTTCTGGCTGGGTGTTCTATAGATAGGCATTTGATGGAGCATTTACCGTCGCTAGCTATGTCAATTCGTGGAAGTTTGTTAGATTTACCAGACCTAGATTCACTGAAGTTCAGAATGGAGGATTCTGCAATTTGTGTGGAAAGATGCTCTATGACTTTAGCTCAGTTGGAGTCGTTTGGAGGATTAGCTAGGAGTATTATTGAGGGGCTAGCAGTAGTTTTTCGCTATAGGGCGGTGTCGCACGCTCAGGAGATCGAGAGAATTATTTATCCAATCAGCTTGAAGCAAAAGGATGGGGTTTGGTATTTAGTCGGTTACGATATAGAACGGAGTGCTCTAAGAATTTTTTCAGCTTCTAAAATAAAGGACGTTTCAACCTATATAGAACCATATGAAATACCGAACGAATCTATTATCGACCAGGCTCAGCGCTTTGGTAGTTTCAGTATTTGGGATAGTGGTGGAGAGGCAAAAGTTTTTTCTATCAAAGTGAAACTCTTTGATCATGCTGCTGATTTTGTTCGTTCTCATAGTCTTCATCAAAGCCAAGAGGTAGAGGTAATCGACGAGCATAGTGTGATACTGAAACTGAAGACATCTGATTTAACAGGTGTTAATCTGTGGCTGAGGAAGTTTTTGCATCTAGTTCAGATTATAGAGCCTATTGAGCTAAAGGAGCAATATATAGAAGATGTAAAAGAAGCGTTGAGACTACATCAATATTAATTACGCTGAGCCTTCAATGTAGGAGAATGAGAGTATGATATGTTTGGGGTAATCCCAAGGCTCTGAATCCGAATTCTACTTAAGTGTATAAAAGTATGGTTTGGCTATTATAGTTTTTGAGTGTGTAAGTAGGGTGTTGCCTAAGTGGAGGAGTCATTATATAAGGTAATCAAGATGAATAATGAGAGAGATAAGAAGCCCGTAGTTTTAATTATAAGAGATGGTTGGGGTGTGAATCCTGGTGGGAGTATGACAGCGACAAAAGATGGGAATGCGTCGGAGTTGGCTGCGACTCCATTTCATGATGAGCTTTATGAGAAGTACCCTAAGGGAATGGTGAGTGCGTCTGGTCTGGATGTGGGCTTGCCTGATGGACAGATGGGAAATAGTGAGGTGGGTCATCTAAACTTAGGAGCAGGGAGGGTGGTGTATCAAGATTTAACAAGAATCAATCAATCAATCGGGGATGGGGAGATGGAGAAGAATGAAGTGCTACAGAAGGCATTTTCTTCCGCGAAAGAGAATGGTAAGCGATTTCATTTTATAGGTTTAGTGTCTGATGGTGGTGTGCATAGTCATCAGGATCATTTAGCTGCTTTTGTGAAGGCAGCAGATGAGGCGGGTTTAAAGGATGTATTTATCCATGCGATTACTGATGGGCGTGATACTTCCCCTACTGGCGGTGTGGCTTATCTTGAGAAACTACAGAGAGATATCTCAGGGACTGATACGAAGATAGCTACTGTGATAGGTAGGTATTATGCGATGGATAGAGATACACGCTGGGACAGAAATAAGCTGGCTTGGGATGCTATTGTGCTAGGTAAAGGAACGGAGTGGGGTGACTCAGCGAGTGAGGCGGTGGCTGATGCTTATGAGAAGGGTGAGACAGATGAATTTATCATGCCGTATGTGCTTGAGGGGATGAATGAGCAACGTATCAATGATGGTGATGTGGTGTTTTGGTTTAATTATAGAGCAGACCGAGCGAGGCAGATTTCTAATGCGTTTCTTGATGGTGAAGCGTTTGAGGGCTTTGATAAGGAGGTACATCCTAAGACGCATTACGTGACTCTAACAGAATACGATGCTAAGTATGATTGTGAGGTTGTGTATAAGCCTAGCAGTATGAGTAATGTTCTAGGCGAGGTGGTGTCTGCTGCGGGGAAGACGCAGTTGAGAATAGCAGAGACTGAGAAGTATCCGCATGTTTCTTACTTTTTTAATGGAGGTGAGGAGGTTCCCTTTGCTGGTGAAGATAGGTATGTAGCGAAGTCTCCGCAGGTGGCGACGTATGATTTACAGCCAGAGATGAGTGCGCCTGAGGTGACTGAGACGTTGGTTTCTAGACTGAAGGATTACGATATGGTGATTCTTAATTTTGCGAATCCAGATATGGTTGGGCATACTGGAATAGTGAAAGCTGCGATGAAAGCTTGTGAGGCGATCGATGATGGAGTGAAGGCTGTTGTGGAGGAGACGTTGAGGTTAGGAGGTAAGCTCTTGATTACGGCTGATCACGGGAATTGTGAGAAGATGATCAATGAAGATGGTTCTCCGCATACGGCACATACTACAAATCTGGTTCATGCGATCTATGTGGGTGCTGATTCTGGATCGGTTCGGGTGAATGACGGGATACTGGCTGATGTTGCGCCTACTTTGTTAGATATGCTAGGAGTAGAGAAACCAGTTGAAATGACTGGGTCATCTTTATTAGCGTGATCT
>JALZVD010000109.1 GCA_023300205.1 Akkermansiaceae bacterium
ACCACTAAAATCAACGGAAAAGCAACAAACGCAGAGATAATCCCCCTCACACCAGTCAAGCAAGTATGCACACTCATATACTCTCCCACCTTATCAGCTGGAGCAAATTTCGTCGTCCACAAACTCCACAAAATCCCACCTCCTGCCTTACCCATCCCATGTAAGGCCATCCCCACACACAACCACAAATAACTCGGCGCAAAAAAGAACACCAACACACCCGCAAAGAAAAATAAATTGATCAATATCCTCAAGCGATAGAACTCCATCTTATCGTAGATCATCCCCCAGATCACTACTGAGATAATGAACGCCACCATCGGCACCGTAGTTGTCACCATACTAATCTTAGCCTCATCAAACCCAAACCCATAATAATCATTCGTGATATACTCCACAAAAAGCGCCATACACAACAGATTACCTAAACCTAACAACATCCATGTTGAAATCAATTTTCTGAACACTAAATCCGTCTTCAAATGCCCAAACGCCTCCAGTAAATGCAGTCTCTGGGTCTTACGCAGATACACCGGCTTCATCATCAAAGTAAACACTCCCTTCAATAAACTACACCCAGCAAACACCCACAACAAAACCTCATATCCAATAAGCCCCTCTGCCAACCACATCCCCGCAAAATAAGCAAACACCGCTGCCGATCCAGCCCTCACCATCCCCACAAAAGAAAACAACTTCCCCCTGATCTCACCCGGGTAATGCTTCCGGTAGATTTGCGAGAGCAAGGGCGTTGAGATACTATGCGCCACCAATGCCACCACCACTCCTATCATATAACAAGCAGCACTCTCATGCCCTATCGCAGCCACCCCAAAGCTCATAGCTGATACCAACCAAGCCACAGCTGCAGAAACATTCACACTCCACCCTGACCTCCTAACAGCCGCCACTGAAAACAAACTCAACAACAACCCCAACGCCAAGCCCGCCATAAAATAGGACTTACTCAGAGTATCCACATCCAGATAACGAATCGCAATCAGTAACCCAAACGTAGTCACCACAGTCTCCGTCACCCCCATCGGCATAGCACGGCACAGATCCAACAAAAACGTCCGTCTCCAGACACCTGTCTCTAAATCAGCATCAACAGAAAATTTATCCTTAACCTCCTTCACCCCTCAACAACCTCCCATGATCACGATCATTCAACTGCTTACCAAAAGCCCCAAGTAACCACACAAACATCCCACACACCATCAGTGAAGACAGCCCTATATGAAGAACCTGCACCACTCTCAAAACCCCCACATTAGATAAAATAATTCCTAAAACCATCTGCGCAACAATAGTCCCCATCACCAATAGCTCCTGCCACCTCACTCCTCCTAAACGATGTTTCCTCGTTAGCGTAAACCACCAAAAACTCACACCCAGAATCAACCAAGAAAAGCTCCGATGCACCACATACATCCACGTCTGCTCCAGCTCAGCCACCCACTCAGAGCGCGGAGCATTACCATGAGAATTCTTTAACTCATCCGTCATCTCTCTCACCTGTGAACCCATGATCCCCTCCACTATGATCAACACAAACAACCCAAGCCCAAGCAACTTCAACTGTCCCTTCATCCCGTCAGTAAATTCTAACAACCAGCGCCTCTCACCACCACCCCACACCAGAGCCACCTGCACACACATCAATAAAATCGCCAGAGCCATATGCGTAGTGATCGTCCCCGGCTGTAACCCAGAATACACTATCCTCGCACCCATCCATGCATTCACTCCCACCAAAACCACAGCCGCAAATGCCCCATAGAACACCCACTTACGTGACTTCGTAAATTGAAATGCCATAATCATCGTAAGCACAGAAAACAATCCTACCGGCAGAGAACACAGCCTATTAGTAAACTCCACCCATGTATGCATCGGATTAAACTCAGCTAACACAGTCTCTCTCGTGATATCATCAGGATTACCACCATGCCGCTCACGCTTAGCCTTATACTTTTCCAACGGAAGCTCATCCACATTGATCTGGCTCACATCCGTAGGAGGAATGTATTTACCCCAGCACTTTGGCCAGTCAGGGCAGCCCATCCCCGCTCCAGTAGCACGTACAACCGCCCCCACAAAAATAAGAAAAATCACCGACAACAACGCCGCCAACGCTACTTTTTGAAATCTAGTAAATGTCTTCGAGCCCTCCACACAGCCTCTATACTCCCATCCACCATTTCTTCAACATGAAAAACTAAAGCTCCAGCATATCGATACTCTATCTACTTTACCAAATACCCCAATATGCTATGAGACCAACATGGAAATAGCTCCAGAGAACCATTTTCAAAAGTTCATCAAACTCATCAGTCATGTCGCAAAAATTGCCCAAGGCCTCAAGACTGCAACCGTCATTCTACTTATCCCCACGATCATTGTATACGTAATAGCTATAATTTATTTCTATTCGTCCATCGATCTCGGCCACTGGCGATGGGCTATCCCCAGCCTCATCATGCTCCCCCCCATCATCTGCATCGCCATTGTCTGGTGGGTTTTAGACTCCATCACAGCATTACCAGAAGTCTGCTCTACAAACTCTGAACACATCAAATCCGTAGTCAAACACCACCGAAAAGAAATCGCCCTAACCGAAGGCAACAGACTCAGTAAATTCAAATATCTAGCCATCGTCGGAAAAGTCCTCTACGGCTCCACTGAAGTCATCGACGGAGTAGGAATGGCCACCTTTGCCGCCACCCCTCTATTCTGGATACTCTACATGATCACATTTATCGGATCTATTCTACTTTCCACAATCATGATCATTACATGCGTTTCCAATTACATCTTCTTCTAAGATCTACATATTCCTACATCAAAGGATTTGGGGGAGCGCAGGACTATGAAAACCTGCACCCCCCGCATCCCCATTATTTACCTGCATCAGCAGGCGAACAAATCTTTTTTACTCAGCATCCAACCTCAGCGCCGCATTCTGCGCGGCTGACTTCTTAGCTCCTGCGTCCACATCCTTCTCATC
>JALZVD010000110.1 GCA_023300205.1 Akkermansiaceae bacterium
ATTAATGGCATCTATTCAATTGGTGATTCAGAAATGTCTTCAAACTCATTAATCTGAGAACTATCTTGCTCAGTAAAATCATTCACCTCAGGATCATCAGCCTTAGGCTCGGGTAACTTGACCGTCCTTAATTCAGATGCATTAGGTAAATCATTGACGTTTTTAATGCCGAAGTATTCGAAAAACAGTTCAGTAGTTTCATAGAGTAACGGTCTACCAGGAAGCTCGGCTCGTCCACCTATACAGATCAATTCTCTATCTAGCAACTTCTGAAGCATGCCGTCACATGAAACACCTCGGACAGCTTCCATAGCAGCTTTAGTGATGGGCTGCCTGTATGCAATAATCGCCAACGTCTCCATTGCTGGACCACTTAATCGCTGTGGCTTTTGCCCCGGGAATAATTGACGCACAAAATCTGCATATTCAGGATTGGTGTAGATCTTCCAACCCTTAGAGCGCTCGACGACCGAGAATGAACAACCGTTAGAAGCGTAATTTTGATTCAATTGAGCAATCGCTGTGATTACTTGATTTTGAGAAGTTGAGGCTAACTCGGATAACCATACTGGTAGTGTTACAGGACTTGAATTCTCCTCTGAACTACTGTGGTCACTGGAAGAAAGCTCACTATCCGCAGCATCTTCGTTTTCCACCTGCAGTGCTTCTTCAGCTTCAGCCACGCGAGCACGGACTAATCTAGCCAGCTCAGAGCTAGACAGAGGTTGTTCAGAGGCTATCAGAATAGCTTCAATGATTGCGGTTAAATCCATAACGATTCGACAGTAAAATTCACACCGCAACAATGCAAGCAAGATGATTTCTTATTACATAAATTGCCGCTGAAGAATCGTAATATCTTTCTTATCAAATCTTCACGGAGATGTTATCACCACAGCTGACTGTAACGGTAACTACTCATTAACATTTGTATAGGCAGTATCCATATACAACAATGATCACAGGATTATCTATAAGTTCACACAATATATGTAATGCGTTATAGTAAAGTGTGGAGTTCTGACCTAATACCTCCCTATGGTTAATATAGAAATTCTAGACTTCAGCTGAGTTTACATCTTCACGTAAGTTATCAATGATATATAACTGACGATCGGGCGTGTTTTTGCCCATATAGAAAGCTAGCATCTCCTTAAGTGATTTGCCTTCGACCATTGATACTGGATCTAGTCGAATATCTTCACCAATCATAAACGCAAATTCGTCAGGAGAAATTTCTCCCAAGCCCTTGAATCGTGTTATTTCAGCAGCTTTACCGCATTCTTTTAATGCAGACTCACGTTCGTCATCATCATAACAGTAAAATGTTTTCTTCTTGTTTCTAACCCTGAATAAAGGTGTTTGCAGTATATACACGTGTCCTTCTCTTACTACTTCTGGGAAAAATTGTAGGAAAAAAGTCAATAACAGCAATCTAATATGCATGCCGTCAACATCAGCATCTGTCGCGATTACTACGTTATTGAATTTGAGCCCCTCTAGTCCGTCTTCGATATTTAAGGCGTGTTGCAATAAGTTAAACTCTTCATTCTCGTAAACGATCTTTTTAGTTAGCGCAAATGAGTTCAGTGGTTTACCTCGTAGTGAAAATACAGCCTGCGTCTCAACGTCCCTACTCTTAGTGATAGAGCCGCTAGCTGAATCTCCCTCAGTAATGAAGACCGTAGTTTCTTCTCGCCGCTTATGCTTTGTATCCAAATGCACTCTACAATCCCTAAGTTTTTTATTGTGCACCTTAGCTTTCCGGGCTCTATCCCTAGCTAGCTTTTTGATCCCTTTAAGCTCTTTTCGCTCTTTTTCGGCAACCATAATACGTTTCTGTAAAGCTTCCGCTATCTGTGGATGCCTGTGTAAATGATTATCAAGATGCTCTTTGAGAAAGTTTAAAACGAATGTCCGCACGGTTTCTCCATCAGGGGCCACATTTGTTGAACCCAGTTTAGTCTTAGTTTGACTCTCGAAAACAGGTTCTTCCACCCGGATAGAAACCGCTGCATTCAATCCTGCCCGAATGTCTGATGGATCATACTGTTTTTTGTAAAAATCTCTGACAACCTTAACCACCGCTTCACGGAAAGCCGCGAGATGAGTTCCTCCTTGAGTGGTGTGCTGTCCATTCACAAAGGTATAATAATCTTCACCACTAGACATTGTATGAGTAAAGGTTATATCAAGGTCCTTTCCTGAGAGATGGATGGGCTCATAAAGCATCTCATCATCGATCTCCTCTCTTAAGAGATCGAGAAGCCCCTCCTTAGATTTGAACTTTCTACCATTGAATATGACCGTCAGTCCTGGATTAAGGTAAGAATAATAACGGCACATTTTCTCTACGTGACGCTCTCTGTACTTAGTCTTTATAGGGAAAATCTCTCGGTCTACATCGAAAGAAATACGCGTGCCGTTTAATGCATCTGCATCCTTCTTTGGATTTTTCATCTCCTCGGTAACCTCGCCGCGGCTAAATTCTATCGCTTTAGTTTCCCCTTCACGCCATGCTTGGATTTCAAAGAACACAGAAAGTGCGTTCACTGCCTTAATACCTACCCCATTAAGACCTACGGACTTCTTAAATGCATCGCTATCATATTTGGCGCCAGTGTTTATCTTAGCAGCGCAATCCATCAGCTTGCCGAGAGGAATCCCTCTGCCGAAGTCTCGCACTTCTACCCTGTCTTCATCATCAATATTAACGTGAATCTCCTTACCGTGGCCCATAACAAACTCATCAATAGAGTTGTCCATAACTTCTTTAAGTAAGATGTAGATCCCATCCTCAGGGCTTGCCCCATCAGCTAATTTACCAATATACATCCCAGGACGCAGGCGTATATGCTCTTTCCAATCTAAACTCTTAATGTCGTCTTCTGTATAACTTGCCATGATGAAAAATTCTTTTACTTAAGATGCGTTAATTATTTGGTTGTGGCAACCACCAAAATGAATAACTAGTAGAAAAACCCCATCCCAGAGTCATCAACTACTCTGAACGCTCTTCAATACCCTTAGCTGATTTCATCAAAAAAGAAATAGCTATTCCAGGCAATACAGAAATCCAAGTCCAAGCATGGATCGCATCGACCAAACCTTCCTCTTCAGAAACTCTATGAATCACTCTAGTTCTTTCAATAAGGGAGATCATTTGAGAAGCAGCCTCTCGTTCCACAGCTCTAGAAGACCAAAGAAATAAAATACAGCCAGCTAATACTAAACCCACAATAAGAATAACCCATATGAATGGAACCCTCCCAACTATAGCACCTAATACACAAGCAACAAATGTAAGAGGTGGGAATATATATCCAAATTTTATACACTTCACTCGCCAGCGTATAAGCTTCTCGTGCTCCTCCCATAATCCAGAAAGACCTAATTTAATGACCTGCTGAGCTATTTCGGCACTACAGGTTGAGCATCTGTGTTTCTCATCAATCAATGCTACACCGTCACGATTGAGTGGCATCCCCGGCCATGTGCGCTTCTTAAACACATAGTTCAGTTTATGATACTGAGCTGACAGAGATTCCAATACAGTCTCTAAATCTACAGATAACTCCCTTGTTCTATTCAATATTCGAAAACCGAATAGATTAGCTACGAACAATCCCGCCAAGATAGGGACTATGCAAATCAATAATAATAATCCCTTCATCGTAAAGTGGTAGTCACAAAAAAGTCATGGCTTAGGATGCGGCTGAGTCTTAAATCGCTCCAGTTGATTCACTAGACTATAAGTTCTGAGCTTAGCTGATGCGCCTATGCGCCCATACTTGCTAGCTCTAACAGCCTCTTCACCCCATTTGATGGCCGTCTTACGATTCCCTTTAGCAAACCACACTTCCCCCATAGTATCAATATAAGCAGCTTCAAACGGAGAGAGTTCGAGTGACTTCTTAGAGTGTTCCAGAGCTACGTCTAACTTTCTAACTGCTCTGGAAAGAAGCCAAGCCATCGTGTTATGTGTATTAGCGCACTCGGGGAATTGCTCTAAGGATCTGCTCACATGCTCAAAAGATTCCTCAACCCAAAGATTATATTGCTTGTCTAGATTAGTAGTCCTGATCGCTGGATAGAAATGATCGGCTAGTCCTCCCCCCCCTATCATTACTTTGTGCGCTGAAGTAAGCATCTTCAGCCCTTTAGATTTTTCCCCTGCTTGATATAGTTCAAGTCCCCTGGTGAACTGTACGTTATAAAAATCATTCGTGTAATACACCACATTAGAAATTTCTCTATCAGACAGATGTCCAATAAGATCTGATGTGGACCTTATCATCAAGAACGCAGCTGCCTTCCCCCATTGTTTCGTATTGATATAAGCATTATCTCCAGCGGATAAATAACCTAGAGCATACTTATAAGCGTTTGAGTTTCTATCCACCGAGCTAACAAGTAGAACACGCTCCATGATCTGAGTAGATATGCCATAATAACCAGCAAGATAATGCTCCGCAGCTATTTCACGCAGATCATCATTTAAGCCTAAGCTAATGAGCTTAGCATAGTTCAGTAGCTGGTCCGCTTCTTTATCATCACCCAATTTTCTCTTCGCTATTGAGTATAATGCATACCATCTAGGAGATTTATTAATAAATGAATGGTCATCATCCAGTAAAGTGACAATTTCTCGCCATTCCAAACAGCTAGAAAGCTCTCTTAGATACTCGAGCTTTCTCAAAGGGATCGCTGCTTCATTTTTTTCGGCTAAAAGTAATAGCTTCGTGTATTTCCTAGCGCTGATAGCATCTTGCCTGAACATCGCTACAGAGTGTAATGCGGTATACATAGAGTCTAAACTCTCCCGACCTTTTCTAATCGCTATCTTTATGAGTTCGTCCTGTAGATTTAGGTAAGTTTTTATCTCTGGCTGGTACACTCCCATGATAACAGCAAGATCCCTGAAAGATTTTTCTGCCGACATGCCCTCACGATTTAGTAGCGTGCTCCAAATGAGATCAGTATCCTGGGTGTCGTCATAGAGGTAGGGCACCATTTGACCATAAGTCTTGTTATCGTCACCTCGATCAAGAGTCACCTTTACTGCCAAATCACGCATTCCATGGTTGGCAATATCTTCTACAAACTTACACCATTCATCATTTTGCTTTTTTTTGAGTTCACCTAGTAGAGGTGAAAGCACATCTTTAGTTATCTGTAGAATACCCCTTCTATGGTAAAATCCAGCAACATTTAACAGTCTGTCCGAATAAGGCAGATCAGCCCCCCCTCTAAATTTTTGTTGATCTTTCTTCTCCAAATCTAGCTCAGCTAGAGCTAATCGTGTATTCTCTTTAATGAATTCCTTTAGTGAGGTCTCATCGGAGATGCCCAAAACTTTTAATGCCTCCTTAGGCCTTTCTGTTTGATCTAGGTAAGCGAAGGCATCATAATGATATCTTTCCTTTAGATATGGCTCTATGAGATGCGCCGCACCGGTCAGACACATTGATTTGATAGTTTGATTGAGTAGGTCAGTAGCTTCTCTACCTTCAAATAAGCTCAAAGTCTTTACCTGTTGATTGTGAGTATTTTCTATGAATTCGATTTCGGCCCCATCGTATTGCTGTTTAATAACATCCAGTCCAGCCTCAGCGGCATAAGTTGCATTTTTAGAATAATAGTGATACATCATCTCAGGATCACCTTTTAGTAGATTCAGATTTGCAATGACGCCCATAAGGCTCTCTTCTGTTGCAAACTTCCGAATATCTTCACGACCAGGCCTCTCTAGATTTAAGTGCCTTTCCCAGTGTTTATCGACCAACTCATCACTCATTTCAGTAAGCTTCTCGAGTTCTTCGCCTAGCAGACCAGTAAGGCCATATAAATAAGCTAAGGAACGCAGAGTCGTCTCATTTTGCGGGGCTAATTTCAGCTGTTCGATAGCGCCATCAAGATTCCCTTGGCTTATAGATACTCTAGCAGCCTCATGAGCGAGTCTTTTGAAATCAGCAAAGAGTGTTCTAGCTAAAGTGCGATCCTCCATTTCCGAAAGCATAAATAACATCTGTGAAAAAGCTTTTTCCGCATACAATGTCCGCAAGATATCTTCTTTTTCATCGTTGTTTGCAGTAGCAAATGAATGCACTAATTTAGCAATATGCCTTGGGGTGTCAGGAGATATCCCTACTTTAATATATCTGATCAACTCTGTAGCCCTAGAAATCAACTCTGGGTTAGAAGAGAGCAGCGCCACCTCTAATGCATCCAGGGCTAACTCACCTCTCCGCCAGAGTAAGCTGCTCGCTTTCTCTCTGATAAGGAAACTCTCATCGCCTAGTTGTCTAACAAGGTCTTCATTGTTTAATTCTTCAAGAGATGAAGCTTTAGTTTCAGGATCATTCTTAATATTAGTATTTTCTGCTATGTCTTTTTGAGACCCGCTAGCCACCTGTTCAGGATTAGCAACATCCGCCATACTGGCGGCCATGGCTAACAAGCACGCTATTAGTATACCTGTTAGTGTCTCTTTCCTTGTGGATTTTGCAGTCATTATAGTATAATACTTAGTGCACTTGAGAGTTTACCTTATAACAATAAAAATACCAGTTTTCTTTTGAAGCTTAAGACTTCAAATAACCCCCTTGAAACTAAAAACTCCGACATTATATAAATCATCACCTATGGCGTAGTCCATGGAAATCAACCTGCTGATATAGAGTTTATTCTAATCCTCAACATAAGCTTCGATTCCAACACATGAACAAATCAAATTTCTATCTCCATGAACGTTATCAACTCTCCCTACATAAGGCCAAAACTTATGCCGCCGCAGACTATCTAAAGGGTAAGCAGCCTTCTCGCGACCGTATGGTTTATCCCAACTGTCACATATAACCATTTGAGCAGTGTGGGGAGAGTTCGTTAATACATTATTCTCTTTATCAAATAGCCCATCGATAACCTCCTGAATTTCCCCATGGATAGAGATAAGCGCTTCACAGAATCTATCTAGTTCGTCTTTGGACTCTGACTCTGTTGGCTCAATCATGAGAGTACCAGATACAGGGAAACTCATCGTCGGAGCATGATAACCATAATCAATCAAACGTTTCGCTACATCCTCCACACCTATCCCAGATGCTTCAGTGAGAGGTCTCACATCAATAATGCATTCATGCGCTACCAGCCCCTTATTTCCAGTGTATAGAATAGGATAATAATCCTTAAGTCGGTGAGCTACATAGTTCGCATTTAGAATCGCAATCTTAGTTGCTTCAGTCAGACCTGCTGCCCCCATCATCGCGATATACATCCAGGAAATCGTATTAATTGAAGCGCTTCCAAACGGCGCTGCACTAACGACACCATCTTGAGAACCTATTTCTCCATGTCCTGGCAAAAAGGGTACTAGTTGTTGAGCCACGCCGATAGGCCCCACTCCTGGCCCCCCTCCTCCATGAGGAATGCAAAAAGTTTTATGTAAGTTTAAATGACATACATCAGCACCAATAAATCCAGGGCTAGTTAGTCCCACCTGAGCATTCATATTTGCTCCATCCATATAAACCTGTCCGCCATGAGAATGAATTGTAGCGCATATATCCTTAATCGCAGCTTCATACACTCCATGCGTAGATGGGTATGTGACCATCAAACAACCAAGTTTAGCTGCGTGCACTTCGGCCAACTCATTAAGATACAAAACATCAATATTCCCATTACTATCACATTTCACAGGCACTACCTTAAATCCAGCCATCACTGCTGAGGCTGGATTTGTACCGTGAGCTGAAGTAGGGATAAGACAAATATTCCTATCCGCATCACCATTCTCTATGTGATATCTTCGGATAGCAAGTAACCCAGCGAATTCTCCTTGCGAACCCGCATTTGGTTGAAGCGAAACAGCTGCAAAACCAGTAATCTCGGCCAACCATTCCGACAAGCTATCTAACATGTCCAGATAACCTTGCGTCTGTGACTCTGGTGCAAATGGATGAATGTTAGAAACCGTCGGCCATGAAAGCGGTATCATCTCAGAAGATGCATTCAACTTCATCGTGCATGATCCAAGAGCTATCATTGATTCATTAAGAGCCAAGTCTCGTTTCTCCAAGCGTGCTAAATAGCGAAGCATCTCAGTTTCAGAGTGATGACGATTAAAGACCTCTGCATTACAAAAGTCAGACTCCCTGCTAAAGCTACCCTCCCAACCAAATGCATCTTCATCTGGCATCAATATATCGGATTCCACGCCAAATGCCTGCAACACAGCCATACCATGCTCAGGGGTGTGTGTTTCATCAAATGACAAGCCCACTGTATCAGAATCAATCACACGAAAATTCAAACCAAACTCATTCGCTGTCGCATGAATCTCGCCTGCCTCACCCGGAGTTTTCACAGTAAGCGTATCAAAGAAAACATCGTTAGTAAGCTCATACCCTGAAGCCTTAAGATTATGCGCTACAACAGTAGCCATTTCATGACAGCCCATCGCGATCGCCTGTAGACCGGATGGTCCATGATAGACCGCATACATTGAAGCCATCACGGCCAACAAAACCTGAGCTGTACAAATGTTAGAAGTAGCCTTATCCCTACGAATATGTTGCTCACGTGTCTGAAGCGCTAACCGATAAGCAGGCTTACCATTAGAGTCCAATGAAACACCAATAATACGCCCCGGAAGCTTACGCTTAAGAGCATCTTTACAAGAAATGTATCCAGCATGTGGTCCGCCAAAGCCAAAAGGCACCCCAAACCTCTGACTTGATCCGACCGCTATATCAGCACTAAACTCACCTGGTGGGCGAAGAACAGTCAAAGCCAATAGATCCGCCGCTACTATCGTCAGAGCTTTTTCTGAATGAACAGCTTCATGAAATTCGGTGAAATCATCAATACCACCCTCAACATCCGGATACTGCACTAGAGTTGCAAATAGTCCCTCACACGTTGATGGATCAAATGATTTCCAATCACCAATTTGCACATCAATATCAAGTGGCTCACAACGACTCAAAACTACCGCAATCGTCTGAGGTAAACACTTATCAGAAACAAATACCCTGGTCCCCTTTGGTTTATTAGACCTAGCAAGAGCTATCGCCTCGGCAGCAGCCGTCCCTTCATCTAGTAGGGATGAATTTGCAATATCCAACCCCGTTAACTCCGAGATCATCGTTTGATAATTCAGCAAAGCCTCTAATCTCCCTTGAGCGATTTCAGCCTGATACGGAGTATACGCTGTATACCAACCTGGATTCTCTAAAATATTCCTTTGAATAACAGCTGGTGTATGTGTCCCATAGTAACCTTGCCCTATACAAGATGTCATCACCTCATTCTGACTCATGATCTGCTTTAGCAGCCCAAGCGCTTCAACTTCCGATAGAGCTTCAGGTAGATCCAGCTCATAATCGTAGCGAATATTTGACGGGACAGCTTCCTCAATTAAGTCTGCTATCTTATTATAACCAAGTGAATGAATCATTTGGTCACGATCTCCTCCTGAAATACCCAAGTGACGACTACAAAAATCTAAATGTGCTGACATAATTATTAGATAAAATTTTACCCCCCTATATGGGACGTATATGCAGTTGAGTCCATCAGACTATCGATATCAGATAAATCTTTAACTCTCATCTTAAACATCCATCCCTTACCGTGAGGATCAGTGTTTACAAGCCCTGGGTCAGCCTCTAGATCTGTATTCACCTCTACAATATCACCCGCAAGCGGAGCATAAATATCTGATGCTGCCTTCACAGATTCAACTACAGCTATACCTTCTTCCTCTGAGCACTCGCGCCCCACTTCAGGTAATTCTACAAACACGATATCCGTAAGCTCTTCCTGAGCATGATTCGTTATACCTACGGTAACTACATCTCCATCTAAGGAAATCCATTCGTGATCTGCTGTATATTGTAAATTTTCTGGTATACTCATAATGAATCGATTGATTAAAAATTGCTTGTGCTTTTATGTCTAAATTCCCTCTTCTTGTAAAAAGGTTTTTTCACCACGATTGCGGGGAACATCCGTCCACGCACATCGATGTCCACCTCTGTACCTACGTTGGCAAATTCTACGGGCAAGTATCCCATGCCAATACCTTCTTTCAAACTAGGTGAGAACACCCCACTCGTAAGATATCCTATCTGATTTCCACTTTTACTATATACTCCGTAATGAGCACGCGGAGGTGCACCCCTGCCTATATACTTAATCCCGACTAATCTCTCCTTAAGACCCTCCCTTTTTTGTCTGACAAGAGCATCCCGGCCAATGAACGGCTTCTCAAGAGCGCAGAAAAATCCAAGTCCCGCCTCTATCGGAGTTCTCTTCGGAGATAGATCAGATCCATTAAGTGGATAGCACACCTCAAGCCTCAAACTATCCCGCGCACCAAGCCCACAAGGCTTAGCTCCTGAATCTACAAATAGCTTAAACCAACTAATGCCCTGCTCCACAGAAACAAACAACTCAAATCCATCCTCTCCAGTATAACCAGTATTACAAACCATATACCGCACACCATCATCCTCCCAAACATCAATCCCGTTTCTCTTAGGAAGAGTTCGTCTAGGGAATAATTTTTCATACCTAGCCGCAGAATCAGGCCCCTGAACAGCCATTCCAGCCCATTCATTAGATTCATTAGTCAGCTCTAACCCCTCATCAAGCTGATTGCATAACCATGAAAAATCCTCATCAATCATAGAGGCATTCACCACTAGAAAAATCTCATCATCACCAAAACGGTAAGCAATCAAGTCATCGATTACCCCGCCCTCCTCATTAAGCATAAAAGTATACTGAGCCTCACCCACCGCCAGCTTCTTAAGATCATTAGACAACAGCCCATTCAGCCATTCTTCCGCACCATCACCACGTAGAATAAATTGGCCCATATGTGAAATATCAAAGATACCAACCGCTTCACGAACCGCCAGATGCTCATCCATGTTTGATGTGTATTGCACCGGCATATTCCATCCAGAAAAAGGAACCATCTTCCCTCCCAGCTCAACATGTAAAGATTCCAAAGGACTAGATTTGATGACATTATCACTCATACACAAAAAGGTTGCACTTGAGTTACCAACAATGTCAATTCTCGCATCACCTTAAAACCAAGGTTTTCAGTATTGTATTACCTATTTATCAAAATCATGCTAAGTATTCCTTATGGAAAACCCATACCAATCACCTAACTCTAACCCATTATCACCTAAGATCCCTTCATCTCACCAAGACCTCGATATACCAGGTCTTAATAATGCAGTATATCCGCTATTTGTTTCATTTAAGATCCTAGCATTTGCCCCGCAACTACAGATCACAGACTCAGCTGGACGATCGCTTATTTACGTTAAGCAGAAGCTATTCAAATTTAAGGAGAAAGTAGAAATCTTTACCGATAACACCAAAACCTCCCAAATAGGAACCATAAAAGCAAACAAAGTCCTTGATTGGTCAGCACGTTATTTCTTCGAAAGTAAGAACAAATCCGAGATTGGATCCGTGGGAAGAAAAGGAATGCGCTCACTATGGAAAGCCAGTTATGAAACATTTAATCCAGGCGACGAAATCCCCGATTATCACATCACTGAAGAAAACCCTGCTTCCAAGATATTCGATAGTTTACTTGGAGAAATCCCCATCGTAGGCATGGCTACCTCATACCTCTTTAATCCCAAATATCTAGCCACTCATAAAAACGACAATGAAGGAGTCATGCGAGTCACAAAAAAGCCAGCACTATGGGAAGGTAAATTCCAAATCGACAAACTAACAGAAACACTCACTCCAAAGCAGGAACTCAACCTAATCTTCTCCTTCATCATGCTTCTCTTATTAGAGCGAGGTCGAGGCTAAATGAACAAATACACGACAACCTCAATCCCCCATCATGAATGGTTAGAGACTTCACAGGAATTCACTAACCAGGTGAAACTTTGGACGGAACCTCATCGCATACAGAAAGGCAAAGGCTTAAAGCATCCGGTTAATGATTTTCTCTTTTCATATTACTCACACCCTATGGGTAGATTAGAGAATTGGCACCCTGGTTTAGGGGTTCTGTTAGATTCTCCAACTCAAAGTCATTTTAGTAATAAACATTATCGAGAAATCAATGGCACTATTTTCTTAGACCCCACTCTAATGCACCAGAAGCGCATCCCAAGACTACGCTGGGTTCAGAAACTCTTAGAATCTACTCAAGATCGTCCAGCCAACTTCTCATGTTTCGGCCTGCACGAATGGGCTATGGTTTACCAGTCTAACAATGTCCGTCACCGTGAATCTGCTCCACTCCGACTAAGTCAGCAAGAAACCAATGAGGTAATAGAAAACAGACAAATCCGCTGCACTCACTATGACGCATACCGTTTCTTCACCCCTTCCGCACGTGGCCTAAATAAGCTCAATCCTGAAAGTGATACAGTCACAGAACTAGAACAACCTGGTTGCCTACACACCAACATGGATCTCTACAAATGGTCTTATAAAGCCATGCCATGGATCTCTAGTGAATTACTTTGGCAGTGCTTTCTCCTTGCTAAAGACATACGTGAACTAGACATGCGAGCATCACCATATGATCTAACAGAATACAACCTCTCCCCCGTGAAAATAGAAACCAAACAAGGCAGAGAGGAATACGAATCTCTCCAGCGATCTTTTTCACTTCGCGCAGCACCCCTTAGAAAAGAACTAATCAACCAACTCGATCTCGTTCTAAGTATAGCAGAAGGCAAATCAAACCCTTAAACCAATTGCTTCACATACGCCTTAGTTTCATCGATGAATTCTTGAGCGATAGATTTGATTTTACCTTGGTATAAAATACCGATCACCAATGGAGAAAATCCATGCAGTTGGATGACATGGCAACCTTCGGCCTCAAAATCCTCCCCTGACTCTCCAGGAATCCCAACCGCTACTCCGGCACCAAAACCTCGCCTAACATAACTCTGAATCACATCCAGAGAATTCACCTCCACGCTCACATCCCAGCTTATTTCTTGCTCCTGTAACCCCTTCTGGAAGATCTGCTGTAATGCCTCATGTTGAGGCAAGCCCACCAACGGAATCTTAGCCTTCATACCAGTTCCGTCATCACTCTCCTCGATAAGATCATCAAGCGTCTTCACCTTACACGTTTCAGGAACGAGCAAAACAATCGGCAAACTCAACAACTCCTCAGCTTTAAGACCATCTGTTAACTTGCCATAAATAATACTCACCGCAATATCAGCCTGCTGGTTCAGTAAGCTCGCATAAATTTCAGACGGATCCACTTCTCGCAAACTAAGCTTCAACTCAGGAATTCTTAATTTCATCCTCTCAAGCACACCTGGTAAATGATTGCATAACACTGCAGCAGAAGCACAGATTCTTAGATGCTTCCCTAACTCTCCTTTTAAACTTAGCTCCACATTGCTCATCCGCGAGAAAAATGGATAGATGTAATCATAAAGTTCCTCGCCTTCAGGAGTTAACGCAAAAGGCCTTCTATTAAATAACTTAACTCCAAGATCGCCTTCTAACTGTAGAATTTGACCGCTCACCGCTGGCTGTTGAATCCCATACGGCATTTTTCTAACAGCAGCCGTAATTCCTTCAAACTTTGCTACAAAATAAAACAATTCCAAATGGTGAACATTCATGGAGTAATCAAACATGAAAGCATCATCACTATCAACCGCGATCTTAGATTATTTCAATCGACCCCTTGCCGTTTTAATTTATAGTAGCCAGATCAATGAAGCAGAAACTCACTAACTTGAAATCTATAAACACATCACGCACTTTAGCTATCGGAGATGTCCACGGCTGTTTAGACGCACTCACAGCTCTCGAGGATCTTGTTGGATTCAATGAATCAGATACCATCATCACATTGGGCGACTACATTGACCGCGGACCAGATTCTAAAGGCGTCATTGACTGGATCATCGCCGCACGAGAAAAATACAACCTTATCACGCTAACTGGCAACCATGAACTCATGATGGAAGACGCAAAAAACAGCGCGCAAGACCATCAGTTCTGGAGTCTTAATGGCGGAGAAAACACTCTAAATTCATTTGATTGTCGAGTTGAAGATATCCCCGCTAAGTATTGGGAGTTTATTAAATCTTGTAAGCTATTCCATGAAACCGAGGAACACATTTTCGTCCACGCAGGACTAGATCCATTACTCCCTCCACGAGACCAAACACCTGACACTCTTTGCTGGTTGAGATTTGGAAATCTAAAGGCGCATAGTTCTAACAAAACCATCATTTGTGGGCACACACCTCAGAGATCACACATCCCAAGCATCCTTCCTCACGCCATCTGTATTGATACTCATGCATTCACCCCAACAGGTTACCTCACTTGTCTCGATGTGAAATCAGGAGAGTATTGGCAATCTAACAACAAAGGAGTTACACGTAAAAATACGCTGAAATTAAACACCATAAAATCATCATGACCCGATTACTAATCATTACTTTATATTCTATAATACCTTGTTCTGCCCAGCAAAAAACAGATAATGATACATTAGTGAAACAGTTATTAGCAGAAGACCTCGGAACAAGGTCGTTTCTGTTTTCACAGATAGTAGAGAGCTCCAGTGGTAAAAAAGTTATCTCCTTCAAGAAAGATATCACCAGCCACTCTGTCGTTCAAAAGCAAATTAAAACCTCCATAGAAAAAGTCATCTCCATATTAAATCAATCCAACTCCCCTATTAAAAAACTCCGCAGAATTAATGAAGCCTCGCGCTATTTTGAAGACCTACTCCTCATAGAAATTGGCAAACACCCAGAACTCTCCTGCTCTATCCCTAAGAATGCTCAAGGAAAATCCCAGCGTTCCGGCTATCCAGACATCCGTATCGAACACGCTCCAACAAAAACAATCTTCTATCTAGATCCTAAACTCTACGAAAAAACCTCAAAATCATCGAGTCTGCGTACCTTTTACTACGAACCTAAGAACCGTACAATAAAAATCCAAGACGACGCGGTCCACCTGCTACTCGGCATTAGCCATGATGGTGTTGACGGAAACTGGAACTTCTTAGATTGGGAACTAGTCGATCTCTCAACATTCAAAGTCCGCCTAAAAGCAGAATTCCAAGCATCTAACAAAGACATCTACAGAAAAGAAAATCTCATCGAATCTTCTTCCTCGCAATAGCCCCCCTCTATCTCCCAGGTTTATTAGTATTTACCTTTGCTGGCTTTTCAAATTCAAGATAAGTTGTCCCAATCACTTTGTTATTTTTCATGCTATCCACTCGCATACGCTCAAGGGTATACTCTTTACCTACCTTCATCAGATCAGTAACCTGAAATTGCTTCAGAGGATGCCCATCTGCATTATACCCCACCACACGCATCAGAGCCCCATACTTCTGATGGATCCAAACATAAACAATACGGTAATCACCAGCTCCATCAGGATTAATAAGTCTCACCTTATGACACTTCTGACCATTTATCTTCTCCTCACCCACGAT
Organism: Akkermansiaceae bacterium; assembly: GCA_023300205.1. GTDB lineage: Bacteria > Verrucomicrobiota > Verrucomicrobiia > Verrucomicrobiales > Akkermansiaceae > Rubritalea. The sequence continues at coordinate 15,497 of JALZVD010000110.1, forward strand.
TGAACTATTCTGCCAATAAAGAAATCGCATCGACAAATCCTCAAATGACAAATCTGTCCCATTAATTCTCTCTGCAAGCTTCGCGTTACTGAACTTCTTCGTCTTAGTTCCAATAATTTCAAGCAGATCAAACTGATCCTCCTTCAATCGCATATGAAACCGGAAGTCCTGCCCTCTGACCTGATATTGAAACTGAATATTTTGACCTCTTAAAAAAAGTGTTATTGGCGTAATCTTACCATCCTTCTTCATCTTACCATGCAGATCTTGTTGCTGAAGGGTAGCCGCGTATCTAGCTCCTCGGAGAACTTGTTCTGCAGCTGCATCTGCATAAGCAGACATAGTATTTAAAGCCGATAGAGCCA
>JALZVD010000111.1 GCA_023300205.1 Akkermansiaceae bacterium
AGAAACGTCGCCAAAACCTGGCCCACAACTCTATCCTGACCAAAAAACACTCGATTCAACTCCTGCCTTATCTTATTAATCAAAAGCTTCACTGGATCTCCCAATACCGGAGTATCAAGCGGTGACACTCTAGCTTCTTCCTCATTCTCAGGATTATTTTCTTCGTATTCGTTCATAATGATTTCAGTATTGTTTGTAAATTTCTAGTAATTCTGACCATATCGCCAGCCTCCTTAACATGGTTTCTTGTCAGCGCTTCGAGAACCTCTTCCACATCAAGCCCACTCTGCTCAGCAAAAATCTCGACCATTGACTCATCTGCCTGCCCATCCACATGAAACATCCCACTTCTACTCAGTAAATTCTCACGCATCGCCTTCAGTAGAACATCTGAGCTCCGGTATTTCCAGAGGAACCTCCCCGTATTAGAAATAGACTGAGCATAATTTCGTGCATGTCCTTCTGGAATTTCTAACAATGGTCCAAATCGAGGAATACTCTTCCACAGCCAAAATACCAATAGCGCAAACACACCCAGTAAAGCCGGACCAGCATAACTGATCATTAATGACCAGAAACCTCGGCGGTTCCCATAGCCAAAAACAATATCACCATGCACCTCAGACCGCATCGCATCTAGCAGCACTGCATGATCACTCATACCCAAATAAGGATTCCTGAATAACCGCGCATCTGTAATAAAATAGATCCTCCCCACTCCTCGACTCAGCCCCAAGAACCGGTGATACTCACCTTCTTGGTATAAATCATCACCATTCAACTGCCCCTTATACTTCATCACTCTTGTCCCTCCTATTTTTAGATCCAGATGATCCACTCCATAATTAACCTCCACACTCACATCCTCCACCAGAGGCAACTCATCGCCCAGCACCACCGGATCTTTAGGCTCTCCATAATAACTCACTCCACCAGTTGTCTTCCCAGATGGATCATCGACTAGCTCAATATCCACTTTTTCTAACAAATACTCTAAAGACTCTTCACCCTCTACATCCATACTCCAGAAATCATCCCGCCTCCACTCATCCGTCTCATGGTCACACCCCTCACCCACATCAATCCAACGCTTCTCACCACGTTCTAACAGACAGACATAGACACCTCCATCCTCCACCCATTGCAGCATCTTATCCACCATGATCTCTGAACCAATCGTAGATGCAGGTGAAATCACCATCCCTGTCTCAAAATCATACCTTACAAACCCATTTCTCACCTTCACCTCATAACCAGGGTCATGATTCTCTCTTAGAAACTCTTGCGCAGCTAAATAGGGATTCAACTTAGCCGCCCCCTTATACCCATCAGTATGATCCACCGTTACATACGTCCTCTCTCCACATCCAGAAAGAACCCACACCAATACAATAACAATCAGACACCGAATCATCGTCTTCCCCCCTCCTCATGAAATGGCCACACATCACACATCCCCATCACCTCAGACTCTGACGGTAAATTTTTACCATACGCCAATCTTACCCATGAAGCAGTTAGATCCATGAAGAACCTAGCTCTATCCTCCGCCACCTGCTGCTCCCCCTCACTCTCTAGCACCCTCCTTACACAGTCATCCTCCGTATCACTCTCCACAAGAGGAACCCTACCCTCATTCACCATCCACGAAATAGCTCCACGGTACAACAAACTCATTGCCTGATGATGATCTCCTCGCAGCCACGCTTCTCTCGCCTCCTCAGACAGAGCCTTAGGTAAGCTCTCAGGAGTCACATCCATCCCCATCACAGACTTCACCACAGGCACCTCTACCTCTAAATCCATAATCTTTGTCTTATTCAGGGCGTGCTTATTCTTCAAAATCACCCAGATCACCAATCCCACAACAGCCATCACCATCGCCCAAAATAACATCAAGAAAATCCCCTCGAAAATAAACCATGCTCCACCACTCCCCCCAGAAAATGAAGAACCAGAACCAGATGAACCAGAACTAGAAGATTTCTTACTACTAGAACTCTCATTATACTCTTTCTCCTGCCTCTGATGAATCGTATACTCTTCCTCACTCGTTATCCGTTCCACCTGCTCTTTGGCTGTTTCAGCAGACGCATCAGACATCCAGAAAAACGACATCCCACAAAATACCAACAGCAACTTACTTCCCTTCTCCTTGAAATTTCCACGTAACCGCTCAGACAACCTCTTAAACGAAAGCTCTATATCCCATCCTTCTGTTAACGTCCTACTATTCACATACATCGCAAACCCTGCACCAACAAACAACGGCTCTATCAACGTCGCTGAAATACAGTAAAACAACAAAAACAACCAACTCGTCGAATGATCATCTCCATGAATATACAAATCCTCAAACACCCTCTCTAACAGATCACTCTCACCATATAGCTGGTAAACCATCATAATCAAAAACCAACACGCACACATAGTCACCAGAAGCATCAAGTTACACACAAGCACCGCCTGAGTCGCCCCATCTCCCCCATTTCTCAATAGCAAATTCACTCTCGTCTGATAAGATCTACCCTTCAGCCCCTCCAACTGCGACACCGGCATAGCCAACCCTCGGCTAACTGAAAACCTACCCACAACCCCTCGCCAAACATTCGTAAATAACATCTTCGGCCACTGCTTAATCACTTGCCAAATACTCACCCTCTCACCGAACAACTCCCTACTCATCACATGCAAAGGCACTCTACCCGCTAACCCCAATGTCACCCATATCCAAAACGCAGACCACCACAGATGCCAACCTCCATCACATATCAACCCTAACCCAACCACTCCCAATACCCACATCGGCCAGACACAAACCATCCAAGCCACTAAAATAGTCCCATAGCTACGTCGCGCCATCGCGCAACCTAGATCGATGCTCTCCCACCTCGCTCTGGGACGGATCTTAGCTGTTACATTCTCTAACCTCATTTACTCAGATCCATCCCCCCCACCTTACTCTCTCTGCCTACAAAAATGAAATACACCGCCAACAAAAACCAACCCACATAACCAACCCAGTATTTCAACTCTACCGGATGCTTTTCCGCTGACCAGAACCCCTCGATAATAGCCGCTATAAACGTCAAAACACAAGCACCCATGATCAAAGGCAACCCCTGCTTCCCACTCTCCATCAGAGCCTTCCCCCTAGACAACTGCCCGGGCTTAATCAGCGCCAGACCTATCCGCATCCCAGCCATCGCAGCCACCACCATTCCAAGCAGTTCATAAGGAGCATGCCCTGAAACAAATGACAACAAGCGCTCAGGCGCCCCCTCATGCATCACATACGCCATCGCAGCCCCCATCTGTAAACCGTTAGAAAGCAATATAAATAAACTTCCCACACCTGCCAACGCGCCACCCGCTATAATCAATAAATCAATTCCTATATTATTATTAACGTAGTGCCCAAACATCGCAAAATTAGAACCAAACTCATCCCTCTCAGAACCCTTACTCCCCTTACCATACCACTCATCCATATTCTGCATCTGCAGTTCACCCAGCAAGCTATACACCCACTCCTGATCATGAGAATAACTCACCCATATCCCAAAAAATGGCACTAAGAAAAACAACCAACACACCACCAATAATCTCCACTCACGCCGCATCGCCTGCGGAAAACCTGCCACAAAGAAATACAACATCTGCTCTCTCACTCCACCCTCTGACTTAGCAACCAAATGATGCCCACGTGTCACCTGATGATTCAAATGTTCACACATCCTAGCCCCATACATCCTATATCGAGCCAATGACAAATCCAGACACCTAGCTCGCACCTGAGCAGGCACCTCAGACACTTCCACCGCATCCACTTCACCCTTCTCAAGCAGATCCATAGTAGCATCATACTTGCGCCACTCTGGTAAGTTCTTAGCTTCGAAGTCCTGTTCTTTCATCTCCCTATTTCTTTTCTTTGATCCATTTAGCCATTCCAAGTAACTTCACCATACCAGCCATTCCCTTCTTCTGAGTAATTTCAGTAGCATGATCAGCCAGCTCTATCCTTCGTGCTTCACTCCACATACTAGCCCTGTGGTAATAATCCACCAACGCCGCCTGCTCTTCCCTCGCCAGCGCCACCGTCGGAGCCGCTGACTCAACAGCCGGTTCCGCACCAGTCATCATCAACTCAGGCTGAGTATACACCACCAGCGTATTCGCCACTAAATCCCCCACTCGCTGGAATTTCTTAGTAAACAAACAACAAAAGAACCCTAACCCAAAGCTACCAATCAGCACCCCAGTCGCAGTACTCGGCATCCCAGGAAGCATATCCACCAATCGCAAAATATTCCTCACAAAAGCCTGCCCCTTCGTAATATGATTCCCAGATCGATCAATCACTCTCAAGCCCAACGTCCGCTTACCAATAGTAGCCCCCCTTCTCCCTGCCTCAAAAAAAGTAAAATACCCCCAAGACATAAAGAAACCCACGATCAGAAACACTCCCTGCCCCACCATACTGCTCCTTATAGAAATAATCCCCACAATAAATCCCACCACCATCATCACTCCAATAATAATCAGCATATCTAACAACAGCGCCAAAGCCCTAGGAAATGGCCCAGCTATCCGCAAGTGAATCTCCACGCCCTCACCGAGCTCCACACTCTGACGGGTATCCAGAACCTCTATATCATGACTTGGCATTAATAAATAGAACGCACAAACAGCAACATTTCTCTCTA
>JALZVD010000112.1 GCA_023300205.1 Akkermansiaceae bacterium
CGAAGGTTTGGCCCTGCGGATGCGTGAACTCTTCGGAACTTAAAGCGGGGCGAGGAGGTTTTTGAGGGATTCGGCGAGGAGGGACTTCTTTTGCTGGAGCTGGTTGATGCGGTCCTCGACGGTGCCGGCGCAGATGAGCTTGTGGACGAAGACGGGCTTGTCTTGGCCGATGCGGTAGGCGCGGTCTGTCGCTTGGTTCCTGCGCCAGTTTTCTCCACTCCACTCGCACATAAAATCATTATCACCACTTGGATAGAGAGGATTTTGTCTCGTTGTATGCCTGACGTATTTTTGTTAGTGGATCTTGAACCGCAGATGAACAGGATGGATGGGATTGTTTCACTGGATCTGGAAAGTGGGAATCACAGAGCGAGCTGAGTTAAAGAGGACTTTGAGAAGATCATCATAAAAGGGATGCTCCTTTATTGTGTGGAATCCTTCACGGAAGTTCCAAAAAAATCTGTGTTAATCTGAGCAAATCCTTTTTCAATCTGTGTAAAAAATATCCCTCACAACCCATTTTTCTTAGAATTGGAATACCCAATGGGTAAGCAGACCGCAATTCCTGCGCCAGTCTTCCTCACCTTGCTCCCGCGTAAAATCAATCTCACTACTTGGGTAGAGAGGGTTTTTCCTGGTCTATGCCCTGCCCTTTTTTCTTTCCTGTCGTCCCTATGATCAGCTGAACCTTTAAGATCATCTCTTTCTACGAAGAGAGAGTCCAAAGAGCGAAAGAAATGCGAGCGCAACGGCCGTTGGCTCAGGAACGAGAATGACTCGCGCATCCGGAAGGTTGGAATCCCAGTCATAAGATGCTCCTGATACCGCAACCTGTGACCGATCAGCGATATCATAGCCAAATGCGACATTTAGATGATCAAAGGAGGATAAGCCATGGTCTCCTGCGGCCAGCTCGCCAGACCCCGTAAAGCGTTCAATGGTATCACCTAGATTAGTCCCTGCTTGGGCATTCACTTCATCTAGCGCTAAGCCCCAGCTGATGCTATTATCAAAATTTCGAGTAAAGGATAACCCCAAGAGCCAAGTATTATTAGAGACTCCTGCGAATGAATGAGTTTGTGTTGCGGTTCCAATACTTCCTCCAATTGCTCCACTTTCATTTCTAAAACCCAGTCCAATATCCACGCTTGAGCCAGTAGAGAATGAGCTCTCGAAGCCACTAAGAAAAAGAGAATCCATGGTGAACGCACTCCCAGAGTTAGCGGTAGTTAAGCCGATTTGAAGAATTTGGTTCAAGGGGTTTGAAGTAGTTCCGGCCCCTACATTGAAGCCTCCAACGAGGCTCTGAATCTGCAACGTATCCCCGACTGCAAGGCTATAAGACAGCCCCCCATCGATGAGACTTGCGCTGCCACTTGGGGCCAAATTATCCGTTGTGAAACCGTAGGCGGAATTAGTCGCTCCGCCGCCATAACCATGAAAAGCTAGCTCTCCTGCCGCATCCCGTGCATTGACATCTCCAGACTCGAAGACGTCACCATTCCAAGCGGTTCCGTTTGGAAATGTTCCAGCATCCTGGATTGTATAAACAGTCGTCTGAGCAGGTAAGATTTGAATCGTGAGGGAGAATGTGGATAGTAATGCTAATACCTTCATAAAATATATGCCGGAATTTTACCGCTCAATTTAATTAAGTAAAGCTTATAATAAGAATAAGTAATTAAACGAAATCACTTCGTTGTGATGACGCCATGATTCATAACTTGGGAACCTTCATAGGCGATGCCCTTGAAGTCGTTAAAATCCATGGTGGCTCGTTGAAGTTTTCCAGTCAGTTTTTGGGGCATTTCCCAAAAATACGTCACGAAAAAAATACGTCAGGCATAGTGCAGTGATGTCTATCGCTGACGGCGCAGCAATCCAGCCATCAAAGAGAGCGCTGAAAACAAAGCCGTCGATGGCTCAGGAAGCACCGTGAATTCAAGCTGGGATGATGAACCAAAAGCGTTTGCCGATTGTCCGCCGTTTGCAGCGAAGGTCATAAAGTGCATCGTGGCCTGATCAGTCGACGTCTGGGTGCTGAAAAGCCCCGTCCCCCCTATAAAGAGATGGTTCATCGAGGTATTCTGAAAGACTGAGAATTCGGTAGATGCCCAGAAGAAACCGTCATTTGCAGCCGCTCCTAAGGGGTGGCTTTCGTTTCCAGTGAAATCATAAGTAGGTGCCATCCCTGCAAGCGTGACTCCGTCAAAATTGAAGACGTTGTGCGCATGCATCGTGAGCGGAACTTGACTAAATCCGCCGGAACTCGCCAATCCTCCCAACACATTCGAGACCACCATAATATTCTCGCTGGCATCGATGAAGAAATCAAAGGAACCATTGTTACTAGGTAGGGCCGTGTTGAAGGTCATTGTTCCTTCGACATCTTGCGCCGAAGATAAAAGAGGGGCGGCTGAGATGAGGCTAACGAAGAAGAGGGTGAATGTGCTTTTCATAATCAAACAGTAAGGTTCAGGATTTTTTATTAATTTAATTAAAATGTCAATAAATATTTAACAATCACCCTTCGGACTACAGAATTATGATCAAGCT
>JALZVD010000113.1 GCA_023300205.1 Akkermansiaceae bacterium
AAAAATGGTGGGCAGAGAAGGATTCGAACCTTCGTACACTTACGTGAGCAGATTTACAGTCTGCCGCCTTTAACCACTCGGCCATCTACCCATCGTAGAAAATTTCAAATCATCACTGATCTGCGGTTATATACTCCTTCCGAAGCGGGCGTTTTTTATGCTCTAGCTCGGATTCTTGCAAGGTAAAAATAACTCTTTTTTAGCTTTTTTATAATGCTACGATCTCCGCACAGATGCAGCCCACCTCAGACCAAATCAAATCCAACATCAAATTCATCGCTAAATCACTTGGTTTCAGCGACTGTAGGATCGCTAAGGTCAAACCAGCCACCCACGGAAAAAGATTCCAAGAGTGGCTAGACGCAGGCACAGCTGGAGACATGAAATGGCTAGAGAGAAATGCACATCGTCGCCTAAACCCAGCCGAAGTCCTAGACGGAGCAAAATCCATGGTCTGCCTAGCCCTAAACTACTACCCCGGCGAGCACGATCCCGCAGACGGCATCGATTACAAAATAGCACGCTATGCATGGAATGAGGACTACCACGACATCGTAGAAGACAAACTACGTGATCTAAATATCGCCATGGAAGAGCTAGGGGGAACCCAGAGGTTCTACGTCGACACCGGTCCCATACTAGAGCGCGACTTCGCATCAGATGCAGGACTAGGCTGGAACGGAAAATCCACAGTTCAAATTCATAAATCACTCGGCACCTGGACATTCTTGTGCGAGCTCATCACCACCCTGGAACTAGCCCCCGACCCTCCTCTCAACGATCACTGTGGTAAATGCACTCAATGCATCGATCACTGCCCTACAAATGCCATCACTGGCCCCCGTGAGATGGATGCCAGACGCTGCATCTCCTACCTCACCATCGAGCACAAAGGTAGCATCCCGCTCGAACTCAGACCCCTAATTGGTGATCGAATCTACGGCTGTGATGTTTGCTTAGAAGTCTGCCCATGGAACAGATTCGCCAAGCTCAGTAGTGAAACAAAACTTCACGCCAAAGGAGAAATCTTTCACCACTCACTAAGAGATTTCCTAGCCATATCAGAAGATGACTTCCGCCGCATCTTTGCCAAGTCCCCTATCAAACGTATCAAACGCCCCGCCTTCTTAAGAAATATCTGTGTAGCTGTCGGTAACAAAGCTGACCTAAACGATCTCCCGGCATTAAAAATGCTACTCTTAAAAGAAACAGACCCACTCGTAGTAGAGCACGCAGAATGGGCAATAGCAGAAATAGAAAAGTCTTCAGTTTAAGGAGACCCTGTATCTACTTTCTCTCGCTCCGCTTTTCTTTTGAGCCATTCCTCACGCTCTTTCTTATATTCTTCTCTAGCCTTCTTTAGAGTCTCATGATCTTCCTCCGTCATGCTAGTCCCAATGTTACTGACTTGCTCATCAGACTCTCGTTCTGGTTCAAGAAGAGGATCAGACATTGAGCCTTCTTTACCAACCAATGACATCAAGTCATACTTCAAGCTCTTACTAGCATTCACAGCTGACACCAGCGCAAAACAACAGAATAAAGAGAGCATCAAAATAAACGCCGCATTATGCCTTGAAAGAACTCGCAACAGACCGATCCATAGCGCTATCACCAAGGCCAAACAAATAGGAATAGCCATAATATAAAAATCATTCATCGAATAAACAGTATTCTCAGTCATTTTCTTAACCATGAGCCATGCTGGGGCAATGAGCGGCAGAGCATAACCAAAGATCACGATGCCTTTATTTGCTAACTTCTTGTTATACGTCTCCACGATCGAGCTATTAGCAGCCTGCATCGCACTTTGTGCTCGCAGTCTAGATAGTTCATCATCGCTGTGCTTTTGGTCTGGTATGATTGACATGTTTTGTAATACTTTAAGGTAAGTTTTTTAACCCTTATTCTAATAAATACGGATCCAACTAACAGTGCTATAGATTTATCGTTCTTACTAAGGTCTGACAAGGACTAGTTCCTAGATTAAGCGCTTTTATCAGCAAGACGTTTCTTAAGTTCAGGCCATTGCTCCTGGCTGACAATATATCCCACACATGAATCCCTGCCACATAAGCATGGATGATCTTCGTAGCAATCAATATCAAACCCATAATCAAAAGTAAGCTCATCACCCTCTTTGATCGGTTTTACTGCGTAGATGAAAATTTGATCCTCTTCTATCCAGGCCTCACAATTTGGCTCACAAGAATGATTGATCAGCCTCGCGTCATTCCATGCCACATTCCCATCAATATCCCACTTCTTATCCAGAGTGAATATATACACAGCCGCTTCCCCGTTCTCCTCTGCCTTAGCTGCCTGCGCCCAAGCACGCTCTTCACTGATCTCTTTATTAATATACTCACCCAGATACTCGATGATCTGCGTCTCAGGTTCCATATCCTCTGTGGCATAAACTCCTCGCCCATGGATTTCTGAATTCCTTACCTCACACAGATCACTCTGCCCTCGCTCATACATCTCCTTCATCAGACGCGTGATTCGGGCCATCTCAGTGAGATGATCATAACGCTTCTGCTTCTTCTTTCCCCCATTTTTCTTAGCCATAGTCTTTACCTTATTTGCTTATGATAATAGTCATTATTTGATTTCTGAATCCTCCCGTTTAGGCAGAACTAAAGTCTGAGGAAGTGATGGAAACATCGCACGCAGCTCTTGCGGCGTAAGCGTTCCTCCATCGAGAAAAGTCCATTCCTCTTGACCAGAAACTGCCTTTTCTTGAGCCACCGCTACTTGGAACCCCTCACGCTTAAGCTTTCTAGGTGGGCCTCCCTTATTACTAGTAAATGTCCAGACCTGAGTCGTCGGCACAATCATCAGCCAGTTATGAAACACATCACCCGCGATCACATCTTTCTGCTCGCCTCGTGCTATTTTCAACTTCGCAGCAGGCTTAATCTGTCGCCAAACCTTGAAAAATCCAATCGGTTTATCTGCCTTGAAACTAGTGATTGTCACTCCCATATTATTTAGTGTCTTAGACATATTTAACACCAATTCATTAAACTTCTGCTCCCCATGCTTCACGTTTTGTCTTTTTCTATAGCGCGGATACATCTTCTCTAAAGCATAGAGATAGTTTCCCTTGATCACGTTATCCCCCAATTTTTGAGTCGCTCGCTTACAAGAATCAACTGTTGCCGCAGGAGCAACAACTGATTGATCCGTCGTCCGAGCTTGCGCTTGATTTACTTGAGCAAATGCCACGTTCACAAAGAACGTCAGCGACAATAAAGTGAAGTATCGTTTCATAGGTAATCTAAATTCTACCGCATTTCACTCAGAGTCAAGCATAGCCATCGTAAATTGTAACCACCACAATCAAAACGAGACGAATCCCTAGATAATTGGTTTAGGTCTGAGGCTGAACCTTTAGTAATCCAACTCTACTAATCTTCTAAGTTGTATCCCCCTCATCACCTGCTATCCATTACGCACATGAGTCATTGGACATCCGGCCTACTTCTCGCCATCGGCGGGACATTCCTTTTCGCACTAAAGTCTATCTTCATCAAGCTCGCCTATGCAGAAGGTGCCAGCCCAGATGAGGTATTACTTCTGAGAATGCTCATAGCCATACCATTCTACGCAGGAATGTTACTCTATTTAAATAAACATAACATCAAGCAGACCCCATGCAACACCTCTGTTCTATTGAAGATCCTAGGTCTAGGATTCTTCGGATATTATTTAGCATCCTATTTAGACCTTACTGGACTCACCCTGATTTCCGCCCAGCTCGAACGCCTTACACTCTTCACCTATCCCACCATCATCGCCATCTTAGCCTGGATCTTCTTAGGTGAGAAAATTACCCGCATGGTCATTCTTTCCATCGTCCTTTGCTACCTAGGACTCTGGGTCATGTATAGCCAAGAGAAAGCTCTAATAAGCTCAGCAAGCGACAGTAGTGATATAACCAAAGGAGTCCTTCTTGTCCTTGGATCAGCATTAAGCTACTCACTCTACGTCATCTTTGCTAAGCCCATGATACTCAAATTTGGTAGTAGATTCTTCACCAGTGTCGCCATGTTAGGTTCATC
>JALZVD010000114.1 GCA_023300205.1 Akkermansiaceae bacterium
CAGTGCTAATTCAAAGTTATCTTCAAATATGTTGTCCCAAGGATTCATTTCTTTTTTAATTGCACTTAACGTCTAGGCTATGGTTAGTACGGGAATTCAGAGAACTGAACTTTCGGACTTGCATTTAGCCAAATTTTTAATTTTTTCTTTATTTCAATAGACACGCAAAATTGAAAATTTTGCGGACTTTATTCAAGGCACTTTACTTTGGGTTAAACACCAAAACCCGTATTAACTATAGCCATTGTTGGCAAGTCGTATTTTACCACACAACTTCACAAGCAAGATAATTCCATATCAATATTCTTACTTTTAAATTACCAATTGTTGGCGTAACCGAATATTGATAAATTCCTTCTTGTACTGTAATCCAATTATCAATAGGAGTTCCATCTTGTGTAATATAAAGATTTTGCATTGCTCGACTTCCAATTTCAGGTGATTTTTGTAATTCCGTTATTTCAAAAAAAGAATTTTGTTCTTCTTCTGACAAAGACTCTATTGGTACGAATCCAATATGTTCAGGTTTGTCATATTGTCTTGCACTATTTTCAAATTTGACGTGTCCATATGCAAGTTTTAATATCACATTCTCAATTCTATCAGATTCAATTTTGAAAAACGATTCCCCATTTTCAGTAGTAAAAGCGTTATCTAATCGAGTTTTTAGTTTGCTTTTCCTTTTTAGAATTTTTACAATGCTTTCTCTCGATAGTTTTTCCAAGTCAGTTGTACCAAATATTAGACATTCTATCAAACAAGCAAAATATTCTTCATCTAATGAAAATCCGTTATTACACCTTAAACAACTTGGCACAACTGGCAAATTTTCAGGAAATGGTTTTTCAAGAAGTATTTTTGAAGGTACGTGGTCTCTTGTGTCTGGAAATTCACCACAATAAGCACATTGAGTGTCTAATCTACTATCACTAAATGTTTTTATCTGTCTCATTTATTTTATCAGTTCAGCTAATTCAGTTGGAGTAATTTTCCTAAATTTATACTCTTCATCTAAAACCTCCACATTCTTGGCACTTAATACAGAGTTTGAACCTGCTTTCTTGGCACTATCATTTGTACAAAAATAATCACCATTTACGGCAATATGGCTTGCTACCGAATCTCCATCTGCCCATTCTGCAACAGCTTTTGCTATTACTCCATTTTCAGAATCAGGAGCATTTCCTAAGCCCAACATCCATCCGTCAGAATGATACTTTAGTCCAATCTGTTCAATATCATAATCTCCTGCTTTAAGTTCTTTTATCCTTTTCCCAACTTCAAAAACTTTATTCAAATATTTTGATAATTCTTCTTCTTTCATCTTGAACTTTAGAGATTCAATTTCTTTGTTTGTGATTCCAGCAATTCGTGGAAGATGAATAATGTTGAAACCTAATTTTACAGCATCTGCAAAATGTTCTTTTAAAAAGTCATTTAAACCTGGATGAGCGTTTTCATTTGGTCCTATCGTAAAAGACATTTTAATTGAACCATCATCACCTTCAGTAATATCTGTTTTAAAATCAGCTTTATAATCTTTAAAAAACTGTTTTCTATCTTTCTTTTTTATTGCTTCTAAAGTAAATATCGTTTCTGAAAGAAAAGCTTTTATTTTCCCATCATCTATTGCTTTTCTAATTATTCTATAATCAGGATTAATAGGGTCTTTTGGAAAATTATCTGGAGAAGCTACTTTTCTCCAAACGTTCGAATCAAATGTTATTATCACAATTTCCTTGTTTGTAGAATGTTCTTTTATATGCTTGCCAACGTATGATTATATCGATCGTTTCTCTGAGGAACGAAGAGATATGATCTGATATATAATGTTAGCCATAGGTACTGTTGTCTTACAGTTAAATTTAATTAATTAACCCCATGTGATTAATCACTTCAAGATGTTCTTCTTCTTTATTCAATTTGGCTCCATAGCTCAATAAGAGTTTAATGTGTCTTTCGTATAATTCTATTTTCTTGAAATTCTTAAATTTTAACTCTCTACTAGCTATATTGAGATATTTCGTAACTAACGTTTCTTGAAAATCGTTGAGTTGGTCTAAGTTGCCACCAACTATGTTCATGAAATATATTCTATTTGAGTTTTCATAATATGGATTGCCAAAATGCATAATTCCTGTTGTATTTGCCCCCAGATCGAAAAGTAGTTTTCCGGCATCAATAAATCCTCCTTTTACAACATGTTCAAGAATTGGAAAGCCATCTTCAGGGAATTTTTGGTTTTTATCGAAAAGATCTTCACTTACAATTGTTTTGAATTCTTCAAATCTATTTTCTTTTAATAAATCTAATAGATAATTTTTTGTTTGTTCTAATTGCCAAGGTTTGTATGATCTTAGTTTCGCGTTAGGGTAGTATAGCTTTTTTGGCATTTGTTTTCCCCATTCTTTTCTCAATGATTCTAATTCGTTTTCTGGAATTACACCGTCATACCACATATCTCCAGCTCCATCATGTTTAAGATATTTGGCTCCTTCAAATAAAATGCTTAGACCATGCTCTTCTTCACCTTTCCACTCGAACATATAAGTAGACCAAGCCATTTCATTTTCGCTCATTAAATTAACTTGAATTTGAACTAACCCAAGAACTTTAGGCATGTCTTTAATTTTATTTAATGGAGCATACTCTTGAATGTCCTCTTCTAATAAATCACTATAGTATGGGTAAATTATTTCGGTCAGTGTTTTGTATATTTCTTGATATATGTTTTGTTCATTATTTAGGATATAATTAATGGCATTCAGTTGGCTTTTTTCTGGGATGTCATTTTCATTTTTTGCGTCCTCTATCCTTATTTGAACTTTATTTGCTTTATGGTCTTCATACAGGTCTCTAATCCACCTTTGATAACCATTTGGACTAAACATTTCTTTACTTCCTAATTTAGTAAGTACTTCTAGTTTAAGCTTGGGCATCCAGTTTTTCTTGAACTTGTATTCTTTCATTTTATGTTTTTGCTTATGGCTAACGCCCGGAGTATGCGATGGATCTGCGACGAAGGAAGCAGATATGTTCGTCATACTCGATGTTAGAGAGCGGCTCCCCACTCCTTATGTCTCTTTTCTTATAGTTATGAATTAGTCA
>JALZVD010000115.1 GCA_023300205.1 Akkermansiaceae bacterium
ATAGAAGATGAAACAGATGGTGGAGAAGATATCAGAATGAGATACAGATATCTAGACATTCGAAGAAATCCAGTAAAAAACAGCCTTATTTTTAGACATAAAGTTGCAATGGAAGTTCGAAAATACCTTTCTGACCAAGACTTTATCGAAGTAGAGACGCCTTACCTTATTAAGTCTACCCCTGAGGGAGCCAGAGATTTTGTAGTTCCTTCTCGAATGAATGAAGGACAGTTTTATGCCTTGCCACAATCACCACAAACATTTAAGCAATTGCTTATGGTGGGGGGCATGGATAAGTACTTTCAGATTGTAAAATGTTTTAGAGACGAGGACTTACGTGCAGATCGCCAACCAGAGTTTACACAAATAGACTGTGAAATGGCTTTTGTAGAACAAGAGGATATTCTAAATATCTTTGAGGGTCTTACTAGACATTTACTTAAAGAAGTAAATGGCGTTGATATAGGAGAGTTCCCTCGTATGCAGTATGACGATGCCATGCGTTTGTATGGAAATGACAAGCCAGATATTAGGTTTGGAATGCAGTTTGGTGAGCTTAATGCAGTGGCACAACATAAAGGATTTAATGTGTTTAATACTGCAGAACTCGTTGTAGGAATTGCGGTACCTGGAGGCAATAGCTTTACGCGAAAAGAAATAGACAAACTTATAGACTGGGTAAAGCGCCCTCAGGTTGGTGCTTTAGGGATGGTTTATTGTCGTGTAAATAATGATGGCAGTTATAAATCGTCTGTAGACAAATTTTATAACCAAGAAGATCTAGCTAAATGGGCAGAAACTACAGGAGCATCAAAAGGGGATTTAATATGTATTCTCTCTGGTGAAACTAGTAAAGTACGAGTACAATTAAGTGCACTGCGTATGGAGCTTGCAGAAATACTAGGGCTACGTAAACCAGATGAATTTGCTCCATTATGGGTTGTAGATTTCCCATTATTAGAACTGGATGAAGAAACAGGACACTATCATGCCATGCACCATCCGTTTACATCACCTAAACCTGGGCAAATAGAGCTATTAGACACTAAACCAGGTCAAGTAAAAGCAAATGCATACGACCTTGTCCTTAACGGTAACGAAATAGGAGGAGGCTCAATTCGTATTCATGATAAAAAAACGCAAGCCATTATGCTTAAGCATTTAGGGTTTTCTGATGAAGAAGCTAAGGCTCAATTTGGTTTCTTAATGGATGCTTTTGAGTATGGTGCACCACCACACGGAGGTTTAGCTTTTGGATTAGATAGATTAGTAGCTATTTTAGGAGGGCAAGAAACGATACGCGATTTTATAGCATTCCCTAAAAACAATAGTGGCCGCGATGTAATGATAGATGCACCATCCCCTATTAATAAAGAACAATTGGTAGAGTTAAACCTTACGTTACGTGCATAAATCAAGACGACTTATTATTATTATACTCTTTTTTACCCTTGTAGTATTAATGGCACGAGGGTTCTATATGCTAGCTAATGGAGACACTTCTTTAGGGCATAAATGTATAGGGATTTCTGTTGCCGGAGGCTTTTTTGTCTTAATGCCTACTTTTATCTATCATAGATGGAAAGACCGCAAAGTGGCAGATTATATGCTTACAGATGAAGCACTTAAACGCATGAAAGCCTATAATGAGTCAAAAAACACTGAAAAACAGTAAGTTTCATTAAATAATTACAGATAACAAGGTTTTGTTAAGATATAAAGACGTAGCTTTGTGCTTTATTAATATTTTATTTTTTATAATGGAAGGAACAGTTAAATTTTTCAATGAGTCAAAAGGTTATGGATTTATAACTAACGACGACACAGGTAATGACATTTTTGTACACGTTACAGGTCTTAACGGTGAAACTATCAACGAAGGAGACAAAGTTGAGTACGTAGAAGAGGAAGGAAGAAAAGGAATGACAGCTGCACAAGTTCGTGTACTGTAATGATATAGATTTTTTTACGATTATAAAAGCCCACTAATAAGTGGGCTTTTTTATGTTCAATACTTTCTATTACGCTTTCGCGAAAAAACAAAAAACCAAGTATCCTCTTAATCAAGCTTACGCTTCTCAATAAAAAAACGTTTTAATAATGCCGAAGACTCTTCTGCAAGAACGCCATGCGATATTTTAGTTTTAGGATGTAAAGAGGTCCCCATCTTCACATAACCTCTTGATTCATCTTTAGCACCAAAAACGATTCGCCCTAACTGACTCCAGTACAAAGCACCAGCACACATCTGGCAAGGCTCTAAAGTAACATACATCGTGCACTTATTAAGGTATTTCCCTCCTAGATAGCTTGCAGCAGCCGTAATTGCCTGCATCTCTGCATGAGCCGTAACATCGTTAAGTCGCTCTGTTAGGTTATGAGCCCGCGCAATAATTGTATTATCTACTACTACAACTGCCCCTACAGGCACCTCGCCTTTTTCATAGGCTGCCTCTGCCTCTGCAAGAGCGCGTTTCATAAAATAAGTATCATCATAAGGCTCTATCATAGGATCGGGTTTTGACATTCAAAAATACAATATCAAAACGTACCTTTGCCTTATGGCACAAAAGCTATTGGACAACATACAGTTTCCGGAAGATTATAGGTCCTTCTCACAGGAACAACTCAAGCAACTTGCTCAAGAATTACGCGAGTACATCATAAATATTGTTGCTACAAAAGAGGGGCACCTTGGATCTAGCCTTGGAGTCATAGAACTTACCATTGCCTTACATTATGTATACAACACACCAGACGACAAACTCATATGGGACGTAGGGCATCAAGCCTATGGACATAAAATACTCACAGGCAGAAAAAATGCGTTTCACACCAATCGCCAGAAAGGAGGTATTAGTGGTTTTCCTAAAATATCAGAAAGTGAGTATGATACTTTTGGCACTGGACATAGTAGCACTTCTATTTCGGCTGCATTAGGCATGGCATTAGCTTCGCAATTAGATGGATGTACAGAACGCTTGCATATAGCTGTTATTGGAGATGCGTCAATCGCTAGTGGAATGGCCTTTGAAGGCCTTAATCATGCAGGAGTCACAGATGCTAACCTACTCGTTATATTAAACGACAATGCAATAGGTATTGACCCTAGTATTGGGGCTTTAAAACAATATCTCACTAATGTAAAAAAAGGAACAACTAAAAAAGACAATATCTTTGAAGCCTTAAATTTTAAGTATACAGGACCTATAGACGGGCATAATATTCAAGAAGTAATTAATGTACTCCAAAAATTAAAATCCCAAAAGGGGCCTAAATTCTTACATCTAATAACTACAAAGGGTAAAGGACTTCCTTTAGCCGAAAAACACCAAGTAACGTATCATGCTCCTGGTAAGTTTGATTCCATAACTGGGGCTTTAGAAACGAATATAACCAAGCCTGAGCCTCCTAAGTACCAGGATGTGTTTGGAAAAACTTTAGTAGAACTAGCTACAGCTAATTCAAAAATTATTGGAATTACTCCAGCAATGCCCACTGGTAGTTCTCTTAAATATATGATGGAAACCTTTCCTGAAAGAGCTTTAGATGTAGGTATTGCAGAACAACACGCAGTAACTCTATCGGCGGGATTAGCTACTCAAGGTAAAATCGTTTTTTGCACTATTTATTCTACTTTTTTACAACGAGCCTATGATCAAATCATTCATGACGTAGCATTACAAAATTTACCTGTAGTTTTTTGTGTTGACCGTGCTGGGCTAGTAGGCCATGATGGGCCAACACATCACGGCAGTTTTGACCTTGCTTATCTTAATTGTGTACCCAATCTTATTATTTGCGCACCTAGTAATGAGATAGAGTTACGCAATATCATGTACACTGCTCAACTAGGTCTTGACAATCCAATAGCCATTAGATATCCTAGAGGAAGAGGACGCATTATTGATTGGAAACAAACTTTTCAAAAAGTCACAATAGGAAAAGGGTTACAAATCAAAAAAGGTGCTCAAGTTGCCATTTTATGCATAGGCACAATTATCGAAAATGCAAAAGAAGCTACTAGAAATATTGAGCCAGAAGTGAGTCTATACAACATGCTTTTTCTAAAACCTCTGGATACAGAATTATTAGATTTAGTCTTTAGCCAATATGAGACTATTATCACGGTAGAAGAGGGTAGTATAAAGGGTGGATTAGGGAGTAGTATTACAGATTATGCTTTCGCGAAAGCATACAAAGGCGATATAAAATGCTTAGGTATTCCGGATGAATTTATCCCACAAGGAAATACTATTGAACTCCAAACAGACACTAATATATCAGTTAGTGCAATACACAAAGCAATTTTAGAGAATCTAACATAATATTAAGCTTTATCTAATAATAAGCTTAGTAGTCTCTGAAATCGATTGATTTGCCACCTTAATTAAATAAACCCCATTGGCCAAATCACCAGCATTTATATTTAATGTTCCCTCTAGAAACATCTCTTGAGAAAAAACTATACGGCCATTAAGATCTATTATTTGTATTTTTCCATCTCCCAAGCTTCTATCCATGTTGATAGAAAGTTTTCCGTCTGATGGATTAGGAAAAACAGAAAAACTATTTTTCACAAACTCATCAGCACTTAATGCGCCAGAATCAAAGCAGGGGCTAGATTCATCTGTTCGTGAAGGTGTATCAAAAGCCTCTATTTGATCTATACGACTATCTGAATTTCCTTGATCTGCACTTACTCCAAGTCCTCTCGCCGCAAACACTCCCCAAACAGCACAAGTAATCTCTGCCTTATCTTCATCCGTAATCATTGTATTAATATCAATTGCAGCAAGTATAGCGTCTCTACCATCTACAAAACCAGGACTACAGGGTTGTAATTTCAATCCATCTGTAACTAATTGCAATGCTATATTATTACCGCCAGTACCATTATATAAATCTGGATCAAATCCGTATCTATCTATTAACATCCAAGTCATATCCCACAACATCGTTGCCCATACTGTTCCAATTCCATGAGGGCTAGAAATAAAACCTGTATTGTTTACATCACCATATGTTAAATCGTTTATTCCTAAATCTGTAGTATAAGGCCTTACTCGTATGCCAAAAGAATTAGGCCCTTGCCCCAAAATATACGTTCCAACCCCTCTAGGCTGTTCTGCAACATCATCTATAGTCATGGTAAACATTAATCCATAATAGTCTGACCAACCTTCTCCCATCTCCTCTTCATTAGTTAAGCAAAGTACATTCATCGGGCCACCCGAAAGTCTTCGAGATATACCGTGTCCATATTCATGCACAACAACCCCATTATCCAAACTACCATCACGCTGAAAAGGCCCTGTATTCCTAATAGAAACAGCTATAGACTCTCCTCCTTGCAAAGTCGTTATTATAGCCTCTCCAGTCACTCGAGTTATCATAATACTAGGTATTGTTACTTGTCCACCTAAAACACCAGGAGGCATAGCAAAAATCGCATTATCGTTACTGTTCACCACAATCGCCCCGATGGCCCCTGCATTTTCAGCAGCAAGTACTTTAGTCCCGAACTCACAAGCCCCTCTTCTAATAACTGCTATATTACCTACTAATTCTGCTTGGTTAGTTACTGTATCACAAGCATCAAGATCGTCTTCAGAATCTCCTGAATTATCATCTCTAAGCAGTACTAAATTTCCAGTTAGTGAGACATCTTCACTAAATGACTCTCCAAATGAAGCTAAAGCTCCTGTATAATTTCCATCTAAAGGTCCCCCAATAATTGTAAGTACCTCCCCAAAAGCATCTGTTGCATTCCATAAAAACATACTCATTCTTGGTCTAACACCTTCTGGAGGAGTCGCAAAAACTGCATTATTTAGGGATATCCCATCTTGGGCCTCTGCAGTAACAGAATCTCCTCCTTGCCCTTCTCCACCATAATTAAACTCTTGGAAATTACCACTCTCTTCATCAAAACCATAGTGATACATCACATCATGTATTACATTATTCCAATAAAAAAGGTTAGTTGTTGCAGCATCTAACATATTTCTAGGTTCGGTATCCAAGTTAAACTCAGAATTAAAATCTAAGGACTCTCCTCCATCTGGAGAAGTACCAATACCGTTATTTCCATTAAGATCGTCTTGAGCATAAACATTATTTCCTCTTGTAATGGTAAACTCTGCTCCAGCAATTCCGTCTGTATCATGCCACCCAAAAGGAGACGCTTCTAAATCATGAGGATCTACCACAAGAGTACTAGATCCGTGATTAGGGCTCTCTACAGGGATTGGAAACACATTGTATTGACTCCCCACCGAAGCTACTGTTGCAGTCTTACTCTTAAACCCAAAAGAAGGAGTTCTTTCTCTGTTTCTAGAATCACTAATAACTCCTTGATTATGATCCCCAAACGTACAACCTACAATCAAGTCATATTTACTTAAAATCTCTCCGGAGCTCGCATCTACTCGAACACTATACCAGTGTGGTTGATTAATCATATGGATATCTAAATCCCAAGCTAATCTAAACTCATTACTACTTGTTAATTCATATACTAATTTTACAGATACATTATCATTAGAAACTCCACCCTTATCAAGAATAACTTCTTGAACAGATATTGTCTCTAATACCGTAAAATTAGCAATTCCAGCCCCTAAAGCACTAGCCGCAGTTGTAGCCGCTTGAATAGGAGAAAGTGTAGGTGAACCACTTCTAACTCTAGCCTCTATATCAAATTGCAAATTATCCCCTAAATATATAAGCTTATCTCCTCTAAAAGCCGCAGTGACATTTGCATTAAAAACCTCAATACCGTTAAATTGTTGAACAGCGTATACGTGCTCTACTCCGCTTTGCTTTGATGTAGATTGATTATAAATCTTTAAGCTCGCAATATCTTGCTGAGTCAAACCATTAGAAGATTTAGTCTGCAAAAGATTTTCTTTAAGAAGAGATGTGTAGTCCTGTGCGCTCAGAGAACTCACTACTAATAAAAAAAGTATTACTTTTTGTGAAAAAAAATTCATTTTTAGCATTTTATTTAATGGTCGTAAATATACATCCTTTGAAAACTAGCATTTTTTTCTAAAAAACATTTAACAGATCCTAATTTTATATTATTAAACCTTTGATCTTTTTAAACAACTGTACCGATTGACTGTCGGTCATCATCGAAATCTTATAACAAATAGACAACAACTCATCATAAATATTTTCTTGCTCATTAGTAGTGAACTCCCCAAAAATCTTAAGAATAAGCTTATCGTATTGTGTCGTGTTTTTATTAAGGGCATTACACCTAACATCTAATAAGCTAGTTAATATCTCATATCCAGCCACTTCCTTCTCTATCACTTCTTGACTTTGGTAAATATTAGAGATACTTATCTTTAAGATATCCTGAATCTGTGCCTCGTACTTAGACTTATCAAGTAGTGCTTTCGCGAAAGCGCCCTCAAGAATAGCCTCTTCGTTTTCCATAAAAATACGTACTGCATCTTCAATAAGCGTACCTATCGCTAAGGCTCTAAGATATCCAACCCGCGCAGCCTTAGTCTTAAGCTCATAATACTTTTGAGTATTAATACTTGGCACTAGTTTTATCATATATTCCAGCGCATAATCTTCTGAGATAAGACCAAGATTAATTCCGTCTTCAAAATCAATAATCGTATAACATATATCGTCTGCTGCCTCTACAAGAAAAGTAAGCGGATGTCTCGCATAACTAATATCTTCACCTTTTCTGGTTTGAATAAGGCCTATATCTTGAGCTACTTCTTGAAAAGAAGCAACATCATTTTGAAAAAAACCATATTTTTTATCTGCAATATGAGAAGTGGGCTTTACTGGAAGTGACTCTTTAGGGTATTTCATAAATGCTCCCAAGGTTGCATAAGAAAGACGCAAACCACCCAGAGCTCCAGGCAAAGATTCTGTCAAGACTTTAAATCCGTTTGCGTTACCCTCAAAAGAGCAAAGGTCTTCATACTCCTTAGGTGATAGTTTATCCTTAAAGCGTTTTCCATTACCATTTCTAAAATAATCTCCAATTGCTTTTTCTCCACTATGCCCAAAAGGCGGGTTACCGATATCATGAGCAAGAGCCGCCGCAGCCACAATGGCCCCAAAATCATTAAAATGATACCCGTGTACCTCTGCAAGATGCGGGTATTTCTCAAGAATCTGCTTTCCTACTTGCCGCCCTAAAGATCGCCCTACTACAGACACCTCTAAACTATGCGTGAGGCGAGTATGCACAAAAGCAGTTTTAGAAAGTGGGATAACCTGAGTTTTATCTTGCAAACTCCTAAAGGCAGAAGAGAATATAATTCTATCATAATCTACCTCAAATCCCAAACGGGTTTCATCTTGTTCGGCACGTAAACGTTTGTTTGTATCTCCTTGTCTCTTTAACGAAAGTAGGCGTTCCCATTGCATCATAACAGTTCCTTATTTAGAGATAGCAATATAGGGGGAATTACGCTTTCGCGAAAGCTTAATAAATGTAGATCCCACGTTTAAGAAATATTAAAGGACTTCTGTTAACAGTAACTTTACACAAACATCACAACTACTTAAAACAACAATAACACTCGCTTAACCATCTAAGCATATTCCTGATGTTTCTTTGCATCAGAAAACAAATCCAAATTAATGAAACAATTTTTTCTCTTAACACTATTCCTTTTTTCTTTTGCTATACAAGCACAAGAAAATGGAACAATTGCTGGAACACTTACTGATAAAGAAAGTGTAGATGGACAACCCTTACCTTTTGCATCTGTTGTAATTAAAGGAACTACACAAGGAACTACTTCTGACTTTGATGGTAATTATACCATCTCTAATGTTGCTCCAGGAACATACACCCTTGTTGTCTCTTTTGTAGGGTACGAAACAAAACAAGTTCCTAATGTCGTTGTTGTTGCTAATCAAACAACAACGGTAAACGAAATCATAAGTGCGAGCGCAGCACAACTTGATGAAATTATTGTAAGAGCAACAAGCACTAAAAGAGAAAGTGTTCAAGCTTTACTTTTAGAACAACAAAATGCTGTTGTCCAAAAACAAAGTATTGGAGCTCAAGAACTCGCTAGTAAAGGAGTAAGTAATGCAGCTGCTGCGGTTACCAAAATATCTGGTGTTTCAAAACAAGAAGGGGGCGGAAATGTATATGTACGTGGTCTTGGAGATCGTTACCAAAATACTACTTACAATGGACTCCCATTACCTTCTAATAATATTGACAAGAAAAACTTAGATTTAGGTCTTTTCTCTTCTGACATTATTCAAAATATTGGTATTAGTAAAACATACGGTGCGAATTTTTATGGAGATTTTGCAGCCGGTAATGTAGACATTAAATCAAAAGAGCATAGTGGAGATGCATTTATAAATGCAGACTTAGGAACCTCTATCAACACAGGGTCTATAGGTAAAAACTTTGTGAAGAGTGAGGGGACTGGTTTTTTTGGTTTCTATAATAGATACCGTAATAATCCATTTGCTGTGATCTTATCTCACGGAGTAGACCCTATTGCTACAGATGGAACTTCAGGGCTTTCTGGATCAATTTCTGGAGGTAAGTCTTGGGATATAGGAGAAGAATCTAAATTGAGCGTATTTGCTACGACCTCTTTTGGTAGTAACTATGAATACCGAAGAGGGCAAACTGCAAATTACACTGCTCTTGCCAACACTATATATCCAGATTCTGAAGAGTTTGAATATAGCCGTACAACAACAGCACTTACAAATATTGTATACCGTATTAATGGGGATCACAAAATCAAGTTTAACTCACTTTTTATTAACGATGCAACAGATGAGATAGGACGTTATGGAATAAGTGGTAATGGTCAAAACCGTAATGCTATCTTAAATACAGATCAAGGGTTCTTTACTCAAAACAACCAGTTTGAGCAAGACATGATCTATGTAAATCAAATCATAGGTACAAGCCGTGTAAATGAGAAATTAAAAATAGATTACGGAGTAGGATACAATAAAGTATTAGCCCGCCAGCCAGACCGTAAACGTGTTACTTTAGAGCGATTTGACCTTGCATTAGATAATGACCCATCTACAAATCCAAGCTTATTTAGCAATGTAGATTTTGACAACCAACGTTATTTTCAAAATATAGATGACGACGAAATTAATGCTCGTATCAATGTGAATTATGAATCTTCAGAAACGCTCTCTTTTAATTTTGGTTACAATGGCCGTTCAAAAAAACGCTCATTTGACAACCAACGTTTTGGATATGATATTATAGAACCTAATACAGAAGTTACAGATGTCAATAACTTTGATGCCATCTTTAATGCAGATAACCTAGGAACTGTTTTTAACACAACCGTATTTAGACCCTTAGATCCATCACAAGGATTAGGAACAGAAAATCTTCCTGGACAATTAGAAAACACTTACGAAGGAGAACTCGATATACATGCTGCATATGCAGATGCTATATATAAATATGGAGAAAAATGGACATTTGTACCAGGATTACGTGTAGAGCAATTTAATCAAGACATTACATACGATGTAATCAACCTTGCCTTTAACAATCCAGGAAGTAACGAAGCTTCAGAAACTTTTTTACTACCTAGTTTAAATATTAAATACGCTTTGAACGAGGACCAAAATCTACGCTTCTCTGTGAGTAGAACGGTATCCAATCCAGAATTTAAAGAAGTAGCTCCTTTTGTATATGAGGATGTAGTGGATCGTGTAGGTGGTAACCCAGATTTATTAAATGACCCTGCTTTTTCTTCTATTATTAATGCCGATCTAAAATACGAATGGTTCTTTGAGCGTGGACAAGTATTCTCTGTTGCCGCTTTCGCTAAACAAATTAATGACCCAGTAAACTTAGTATCTGCAAATGATGCTACAGGAACACAGCGTTTTTTTAGAACTGGAGACAAAGCCGAAGTTTTTGGGTTTGAATTAGAATCTCGTAAAGCATTGCTTTTAAACACAGAAGAAAAAAGCCTTGTTTCTGCAGGGGTGAATATTACCTATACGTACACAAACCAAGACCTTAAAGACGTTACAGGTACTTTTAACACAAACTTTGATAGAGATTCTGACAATTTACAAGGAGCATCTCCATTTTTAATAAATGCAGATGTAAGCTATACACCAACTTTTGGAGATTATAAGCCTAAAGCAAACCTTGTGTTCTCATATTTCTCAGACCGTATAGATGCCTT
>JALZVD010000116.1 GCA_023300205.1 Akkermansiaceae bacterium
GGTTGTTGAGGAGGGTGCTGGTGGAGATTCCTGAGAGATGAGGCGGGGAAATCGTCTTAAATTATAGTTGCGTGGGGTTTGGGTGGGGTTATGGTTTTGACCATGATGAAGTCAATAATGAGTTTTAGGTTTATGTTAGTGTGGGTAGTGGGGCTAAGTGTGGGGATTTCTCAGCTAGGATTAGCAGTTGATGAGGATAAGTTGGAGATGCCGAATATTGTTTTGTTCTTTATTGATGATTTAGGATGGGCGGATCTGGGTGTGAATGGTTCTACATTTTATGAGACACCTGAGCTGGATAAGCTGGCTAAGGGAGGGGTGAATTTTACTGATTCTTATTCTGCGAATCCGGTGTGCTCGCCAACACGTGCTGCGCTGATGGCTGGGAAGGCACCACAGAGGTTGGGTATTACGCAGTGGATTCATCAGCCGTCTAAGATTCATTTACAATCTGAGGAGGTTACGCTGGCTGAGTCACTGCAGAAGCATGGCTATGTAACGGGGTATATTGGTAAGTGGCATCTAGGTGAGAAGGATGAGCAGATGCCGACGGCGCAGGGATTTAGCTGGATGAGAGCGGTGAACCGTGCGGGACAGCCTGCTAGTTATTATTTTCCGTATAACAATAAACGTAAGGGAGGGGTCTGGGATGTGCCTGATTTAGATGGAGGTAAGGAGGGTGATTACCTGACGGATGTGATGACGGATTTGGCGATTGAGTTCATCGATGAGAATATGGGTAAGGATGAGCCGTTTTATCTGAATTTTGCGCATTACGCGGTGCATACTCCTATACAGCCCCCTATGGAGCTAGTGGCAAAGTATGAGGAGAAGCGAAAGAGGATGTATGGTGATAGTGCGACTCCAAAGATAGTGGATAGGTATGGGACGTATAGCCGTGGGCGGCAGGATAATGTGGATTATGCAGCGATGATGGAGAATCTTGATATGAATGTGGGGCGTGTGATGGCTCATTTAGAGAAGAATGATCTGTTAGAGGATACGCTGATTATTTTCACTTCAGATAATGGTGGGTTGTGTCATTCACGTAAGTCTAGTGTGTCCTGTAATCTGCCGCTGAGGTCTGGAAAGGGGTGGATGTATGAGGGCGGAATACGGGTGCCACATATTGTATCTTGGAAGGGCAAGCTAGTTCCAAGAGTGTGTGATGTGCCGACGATTACGATGGATGTTTTCCCGACTATTCTGGAGTTAGCTGGATTGCCACTAGAGAAGGAGCATCATCTGGATGGTGAGTCGATGAAGGCTGCGATGATGGGTGAGAAGAGTGCTGTGCTAGATGAGCGATTCATCGCTTGGACGTATCCGCATAGGCATGGAAATGGTCACCGACCGAGCCATGCGATCCGAAAGGATGGGTGGAAGTTGATTCGATTTGAGAGCGGTTTGAGGTATGAACTTTATCATCTGTTAGAGGATATGGGGGAGACTAAGAACTTGGCGTTTGAGAATTCTAAGAAGGTGGCTGAAATGGATGAGTTGCTGACTGAGTGGCTTGAGGAGACGACTCCAGAGACACCGATCTTTAAATAATGAAACTTAGTTTTCCGCCAGATGATGCGAGTGAGGCAGGGCCGTGGAGGAATTCACGGTTGTATGAGGCATTCCCTGTCGTTTTACCAGTAGTGAGTTATTTGATCTTACTGTGGTGCTGTGTGGCTTATTATCTGGTCTATATGGTAGGGAAGGATGATATAGAGGCGATTATGGCTATGATGCGTAGTCTTGGTTCTATGACTGGAGTGGATCCTTATAGTGAGCCGCAGTGGAAGTTTCTGACTTCTTGTTTTATCCATGATCCGTTTAGCATGATGCATATTTTATTTAATATGATGTGGCTGATCCAGCTGGGTCCGCTGATGGAGCGAGGGCTTGGTAGCTTGAAGACGGTTTTATTTGTTGTGGCTGTGGGGTTTGTTAGTTCGTCGGTGGCGACTGCGATAGAGGGTCCTGGAGTGGGAATGTCTGGAGTGGTGTATGCGCTGTGTGGCTTTATGTGGACGGCGTGGCCGAGGTGGACGGGGTTTCTAGAGAAGTTCAACGGGCAGACTGTGAAGCTGTTGATTTTCTGGCAGTTGATTTGTTTTGTGCTGACGTTTATGGATTATATGAACATCGGGAACGTGGCGCATATTTCAGGAATGGTGTATGGGGCATTGATCGGGAAGTGGGCTTGTGTGGGGAATGAGCACGGTAAGGGGTGGATGGCGGCTACGGTGGGGTTCACGCTGTTTGGTGTGGCTTGTGCATTTAAGCCTTTGAGTGCGTGGTTTTAGGGGTGGGTTGTTTTTATCTAGATGCTTGAGCTCCGCCGGTGTGGAAGGGGATTCCGAGGATCCATTTCTGGATGACGTCAGGGTTGCGAGAGATGTTGCTGATGACGCGGTACTTGGATTTGCGGAGTGATGAGGCGCTGTGTTGGTCTTGGTCTACGACGCATTGATCTGATCCTCCGCTGGCGTGGATGTAGCGCATTTTTCCGTTTTTGATGACGATGAATGCGACGTGTGTGTCTAGGCCGATGATGTGGATGCCTTCGTATTTAGTGGTGATGTGCTGAAGGTATTTTTGGTATGGGGTGTTTGATTTTACTTCGTAGTTTGTTTTGTTGTCGACGAATGTGCGGATGATGTTTTGTGAGGGTTGTTGGGCAACAGGGATTCTGTCGATTTTGAATCCTGCGTGGAGCATGACGGCTGAGACGTAGTATCCGCATGCTATTTTTCCTTTTCCTGGGGTGGTGGCGGTGCCGTGGAAGTCATAGGGGTGGCCAAGCCAGCAGCGCATCATTTTGGGCAGGGTTTCTTCTAGGAGTGCGCTTGCGTTATTGATGATTTGTTGTTTTTGGGCGTTTGTGG
>JALZVD010000117.1 GCA_023300205.1 Akkermansiaceae bacterium
CCGATACGACCTAGTTTTCTTGGTGCGTCATCAATAGTAAACTCGAGGGAATTTCCGTCACCAAGGTAGATTTCACATTCGATAATTACATTCACGGGTTTGGGGTTTTTTATCACCATGTGGGCTTTATGCTTTTTCCCAGGATCTTGAGTTGCTGAAATGGAGTTATCTTTGCAGACCCACTCACCGCTTGAAACTCGCCAGCCATCATGGTTTTCAAAGTTAGTTTCATATAAGAGCTTACCTTTTGTAGAAACTTTTAGTTTGCGTTCAATTGGATTACCCTGCTGATTTAGCGTTTTATTACTGACCCACTTCTTGATGTAGTCCTGATCTTCAGGGCTAAGTGTATCTATGGCAATGTTATAAGATTTCCCATTTTTGAGAAGCTTTACTGTTCCATCTTTCTCTTCCACTAACTGAGCTGTAATAACTTTACCTTCATTATTTGTCCATGAGCGGGTAGCCTCGGCATCACTATGGATTACTAGAGTTAGCGACATAAGAGCTATTATGGTGAGCCTGTATAAATTAATTTTCATATTTAATTGTAATGAGCGAAGGGTGGGGAGGATAGTATTTTTCCAAAAAAAAGAGGCTCATTATTACAATGAGCCTCTTTTGTGAATTGATTTTGGTGATGACTTAGAGGTCGTTATACATCTGGAAGCCTTCAGCTGGTGAGAGGCCGTCATGTACGACGCCTTTAACCGCTTTCATCATAGCGAGTGGTTTCTCTGACTGGAATACGTTACGTCCCATGTCGACACCTGAAGCACCACAGTTGATTGCCTTGTAGCAGAGGTCGAGTGCGTCTAGCTCAGGAAGCTTCTTGCCACCTGCGATAACGATTGGCACTGGGCATGCAGCGACTACGTTTTCGAATCCTTCTGTGTAGTATGTCTTCACGATGCTAGCGCCGTTTTCAGCACATACGCGTGAAGCAAGACCGAAGTAACGTGCGTCACGAGCCATTGCCTTACCTACAGCAGTAACACCCATTACTGGTATGTCATACTTCTGGCCGATGTCTACTAGCTTACTGAAGTTGCGGATAGTGATCGCTTCTGTGTCAGCATCACCTACTGCAAGCATTGCTGCCATGCATGACACGTTGAGACGGATAGCGTCTTCCTCAGAGATGAGGACATTGTCGTTCATTTCTGTAAGGATCGTAGTACCTGTATCTGTACGAAGGCAGAGTGGCTTACTGTTCTCAGGTGGGATGGATGAGCGGATCATTCCACGGCAACCCATGAGGCAGTCTGCCTCTTCTGCGAGTGGTGCGATGTTTAGGTCGATACGCTCAAGACCAGATGTAGGTCCCATGAGGAAACCGTGGTCAAATGCGAGCATGACTGTGCGTCCTGACTGCTTGTTGAAGATGCGTGACATGCGGTTTTTGATTCCCCATGATTGGTTAGCAATACCTTTTAGGTAAAATTTGCTAGTGTCTGCTGGTGTGTTGTGTCCGAAGTTATCTCCGTCTCTGATGTCGTCTAAGTCTGCCATAATGGTAGTTTGTTTATTGTTATTAGTTTGGTTGGTTTGTCTTTTTGTTAGAAAATTATATTACGCGGTCGTTGCCTCCGTCGATAGGGATTTGTGATCCTGTGGTAGCGCAGAATACTGGTCCGGCGACACAGCTCACCATGCGGGCTATGTCAGTGGATTTGATTTCTGTGCGGAGTAGGTTTTTGGTTTTGTATTCTTGGACTGTCATGCCGTAACGTGTGGCGGACTTCTGAAGAGCTTCTTCTGTCCAGATCTCGGTGTCGAATACCGCGTCTGGGTGAATGGTGTTTACGCGGACTCCGTCTGCGGCGAGTTCAAGGGCTGCTACACGGGCGAGCTGAGTGACGCCAGCCTTGGTGACTGAGTAGGCAGCAGCTCCTGGTCCGGGTGCGCTGAAGTTACGTGATCCAATAATGAGGATGGATGGAGAGAAGCCGTGTTTGATGTATGGGATGGAGAACTTGAGAAATCTCTGAGTGGCGGTGAGGTTGATGAGGAGGTGGAGGTCCCAGCTTTTGTCTAGCTCTTCTATGTATTCACCTGCTTTGAAGATTCCTGCGTTTGCTACGATGATGTCGATACCGCCGTATTCTGCTGCGACTGCGTCAACTGCTGCTTGGAATTTCTCGTTATTTGTGATGTCACATACTACTCCGCTGATGCCTTCACCGCTGAGGTTTTTAGTGATGTCTGGGTTGATGTCCATTCCTACGACGACTGCGCCGTCTGCGTGGAGACGCTCTGCAGTGGCTCTGCCGATACCGCCGCAGGCTCCTGTGACGATGGCTACTTTACCGAGGTGTGGCTTGGATTCATTTAGCTCTGGCTGGAATGGCTTACGTGCTTTCGCGATGGCTAGAGCGTCTGCTCCTGCTCCTGCGGCGTCTTTTGCCTGCTGGAGAATGTTGGTTACTGTTGTGAGTTGGTTAGACATAAATTTAGTTGGTTTGTATTTGTTTAGATTGTTTGTTTATGCAGATGCGATTGATGTATTCATTTCCGCGATGTTTGCAGCTGCGTCGTTGCCGTCGAAGACTGCGCTGCCGGTGACGATGAGGTCAGGCTTGAGTGCGGCGATGTCTGCGATGTTGTTCTTTTTGACTGCGCCGTCGATAGCGATGACGAGGTTTGATTTGAGTTTGCGTAGTTTGTTGATGCGCTCGGCTACGAGGTCGAAGAATGTTTCTTTCCCTGTGTCTGGGCCGATGGCGAGGACGAATACGACGTCGATTTTATCGAGGTATGGGGTGATTTTTTCTAGTGGTGTGGAGGGGTAGATGCCGACACTGCAGAGTGCATCTGATGCGTTGAGGAGCTCGAGGTTTTCTTCAAATTTCTCAGTGTGCTCAGGGTGAACTGTGATGATGTTAGCTCCGGCGCCGAGGAAGTCTGCGATGTGGTTTTCTGGGTTACTGACTAGTAGGTGGACGTCCTTGATGAGGTTTGTCTTGATGCCTGCAAGGAATGGGGCTCCTACGGTGATTTTAGGCCATGCGTGGCCGTCCATGACGTCGATATGGAGGAGGTTGACTCCTTCGTTTTCGAGGATGGCTACTTCTTGTCCTTGGTTCATCATGCATCCTGTGAGGGTGCCGATGCTGAGCTGAGGGGTTCCGGTCTTTAGTTTAGAAATGAGTGCTTGTTTAGACATGAAATTAGTTTTTCTCGATGATTTGGATGAGGGTTGAGACTGCGTGCTCGACGAATGCAGGGTCTTCTGCTGTGTAGTCTAGAGCTTCTACTTTGATGGTGTCTGGGAGGTGCTTTTGGAGTGATTGCCAGTAGGTTGCATCTAGTTCTGGGTTGTAGAGTTCACCGCCTACAGCTGAGTAGCTAGAGACTCCTTTTAGGGGCATGAGGAATACGGTATTTTTGTTAGAGTGCTTGAGGCGCTGCCCGATGTTCTGGGCGATTTTGTCTTGTTCTGCTGCATTTAGACGGGGAACGAAAACGTATGGTGTATGCCATGTGACCATGTGGTCTTCGTAGCCAGCTGGGATTTTACTAGGCTCTTGAACGAGTAGTCCGAGGTGTTCAGATCCGCCTGGGCAGATGACTTGTGGGATGCCGAGCTTGCCGGCAACTGTGAGGCGCTCTGGGCCTGAGGCGCGGAGGGCGTCAAATGTGGCGTCTGCGATTTCTCCCATGGCGTAGTCAAATACGGCTGTGATGATGCCTTCTTTGATCATTTGCTCCATGGCTTCACCGCCTGCGCCGATGGCGTGGAAGGTGATGACTTCATAGCCTGCTTTTTCAAAGAGGTCGATGGCGTGCATGGCGCCTTTGGTGAGGACGCCGAGGTTTGTCATGCCGATGACTCCTTTGGCTTCTGACTTAGTGATGCTTCGTTCTACGAGTGACATGCCGTATGCTGCTGCTGCTGCGTTGGCGATGATTTTACGAGAGAATACGTTGAGTCCGAGGATGTCTGATACTGCGAACATCATGGTGATGTCCTTGATGCCTACGAATGGTCCGACGTCTCCTGATGCTGCGGTGGAGAGCATGACCTTAGGGAAGCCATAAGGTAGTGCTTGGAGTACTGGGGCGCATGTTGATGTGCCTTGGGTTCCGCCGAGTGTGACGACTCCGTGGATGGCGTCTTTGCCGATGAGGTTTAGGAGTGTTTTCTTAGCTCCTTCTGTGACGAATGGTCCAGATGCTTCACGGCTAGGCTTAAGGAGGAGGTTCTTGAGTGAGCCGCCTCCTTTTTCAATGACGTCTGCTCTTGAGATGTCTGCCTTAATACCAGCTTCTCCTACGACACCGATGTCAATAATCAGTGCTTTTCCGCCAAGTGTCTCGATTTCCT
The DNA here is from genome assembly GCA_023300205.1 of Akkermansiaceae bacterium. GTDB lineage: Bacteria > Verrucomicrobiota > Verrucomicrobiia > Verrucomicrobiales > Akkermansiaceae > Rubritalea. Next base: position 4,328 of record JALZVD010000117.1, read on the forward strand.
CGCGCATCAGATTTGCTTCTGCGGCTTTGGTATCAAGGGTGGCTAGTATGGCTATAACTTTTGACATGGTGTGATTGGGTTGAGTTGAAGAATTATGAGAAGCGGAGGTCTGCGAAGTCTTTTGCTGCTTTAGAGACTGCAACTTCGATTGGGAGGCGCTCTGTGGATGATCCTGTCCAGAATCCGTGTCCAGTTGTGTTGTCCAGGATGTACTGGGCATCAGCTGGCTTCTCGAGTGCTGCACCGTGTGCTACGAGGATCACGTCTGGGTGAACTTCGCGGCACTTAGCGTATGCTTCTTCGGTGAGGGCAGCTGTTTCGTCGAGTGTCATTCCGCCTTGGTATCCTTTGAGTCCGCCTTGGGTAGTTCCTGCGTGGAAGCAGAAGATGTGTGGCTTGGCTTCACCGCAGATACGGATGGAGTCTTCTAGTGTGAATCCGAGACCAACTGAAACCATGTCCATTTCTTCACGAGCGTATCTGAGCATTTCGATTTCGTTGTCGAGTGTGATGCCTGCTGAGCTCATTACTTTGAAGATTTCTGAGTCTTTATCAACGTATGAGATGGATGGTCCGATGTTAGATACGGCTTGAACTCCCATGTCCTTGCACTGCTGGAGAACCATGTGCATGTCCTTTAGTGGGTCGTTAGCGTTGAGGCATGCGCAGACGAATGATTTTCCGTCGAGTGCTGGCATGATGTCTTCACGTGTGTAGTCGAGAGTTTGTTTATTAGAGTCTAGGATAGGCCACATCATTGACATGGTTCCCATTCCGTTTGCACGGAGACGAGCGCCTGAGAATGTGTTGATGCAGTCTGTGCCTGCTTGCTCTTGGAGCTTAGCTACGAGACCTGATCCAGCGGATGAGATCATGATAGGAAGGCGGTTATCGACTTTGTTTTTGAGATTGGCGAGAATTGTTTCAGTTGAGATGCGTTTAGTGATCATATGTTTGTTAGTTGTTGGTTGAAATGTAGCGCGTGGCTTTAGGTTGGTCTTGCATTATTTTGGCAAAGTTTTGAACGAAATCGTCAGAAGGCAAGTTTTATTTATTTAATTCTGAATCGTGATCGATAGGAAGATGGGGGTTCTTTCATGATTTTTGAGAACTCACGAGAGAAGTGGCTTTGGTCTGCAAAGCCGCATTCGTAGCTGATTTCTGCGAAACTCTTGGTGGTCTGGACGATTTTGTGGCAGGCTTCTTGGATGCGGAGGTGGCGGATATATTCTTTAGGGGTCATGCTGAAACATGCTTTAAATTTCCTTAGGAATGAGCTGAGTGAGAGGTGGACGCTGGCGGCTAGTTCGGTGATGGGGAGGTTTTCGCGGAAGGACTCATGGATGGTGTCTAGAGCTTCACCGAGTTCTTCATTTTTATTCATGGAGGTGGTGCCTTGACTAAATGGGCGGGTGACGCCAACGATGCCGCAGATGGCTCCGTTTTTGTCTAGGAGGGGTTTTTTGGTGGTGGTGGACCAGTCGACAAAGCCGTTTCCGCGTGGGACGAGTTCTACACGGTTGATGATGGACTCGCCGGTTTCTAGGATGAGGATGTCGTCTTTGAGGATTTCTTTGTATAGATTTGGCGGCATGAAGTCTTGATCGCTTTTGCCGAGGATGCCTGCTGGGTCTTCGACATCGAAAATCTCAATGAGCTTTTTGTTGTATGCGACGTATCGTTTGTCTAGGCCTTTAACAAAGTATACGAAGCCTGGGAGATCATCGAAGATGCCTGCAATCACGTTACTTACGTGGTGAGTTTGAAAGAAATCGTCATTTTGCATGGCGTTTATTTGTTGCGTTTGACTTTGGTGTTTTTGAAGGTTGCTTGGCAATTGGATCCTATTCCTATTCTGAATGGTGTTTTTGCAGAGGTTCCCCAATGGGTAGGTATACTGAAGCGGTTGCCTTTAAAGGGAAGAGTTTTTACGACTTGGTTGTTTATGAGGGCTGTGATTTGGTTGGAGTCGACAGTGATTTGAAGTTGGTATTCTTGGCCTGTTTCGATGGGGAGCTGGTAGGAGGATGGAGATGTTTGTTGGGTTAGGTCTTTGCCGTTTATACTGTGAAATCCTGTGAGGTGGGTATCTGAGTAGTCTATTTCAAATAGGAGTAGGCCTTTGATGGTGGGGAGGAAGATGCAGATGCTACCGTTTCCGTAGATGCGGTTGAATTCTGTGGCGAATGTGTAGTTGTAGCCTGCGGAGAAGTTGAAGAATCTTTTTGCTAGTGGTTGTTCTTGGGTGTATATGACATTGTAGTTTAGTTCTGTGTTGGTGTCTGCGGTTGTCCACCATTCTCCATTTTGTGAGTGAGGTTTATTGTGGGTGAGTGGTGACCATTCGCCGACTTCTCCATCTAGTTTCCAGTTAGAAGTGGAGGAGGCTTTAGGTATGTATGGTGGTTTATTTTTGGTGGAGACGTAGGTGACTAGAATGATGGCAGCTACGGCTGCAATGCTACAGAGGGCAAATGCTTTGTAGTTGGTGTGTTTACGTTGATTTAGGAGGTGGTAGACTTTTCTCAAGGAGAGGGCGAGTGTCTCGGCAGATGCAGGGCGCTTGTGCTTGTCTTGCTGGAGGCAACGCATGATGATGTATTCTAGCTTTTTTGGGACTCGGGCTTTACTGAGTGGTTGAAATTTGCCTCTTGGGGTAACTCCCATGAGCATTTCGTAGAGGAGGACTCCTACGCTGTAGAGGTCTGATCTGGGGGAGAGTTCTTCATTTCTGGTCTGCTCGGGAGACATGTAGTCTGCGGTGCCTACAGTGGTTCCAGTCATGGTGAGGGAGGTATTTTTTTCTTTAGTACGTAAGTCCTTAGAGATGCCGAAGTCGGTGACTTTTACGGAGCCGTTGTTGCCGAGGAGGACGTTTCCAGGTTTGATGTCACGGTGAATGATGCCTAGTTGATGGACGGCGGAGAGTGCCTCGCAGACTTTGATTGCGATTCTGACTGCGGTTCGCTGATTTAAGGTGAATTCATTTTGGAGTTTTTTTTGGAGGTCTTCTCCTTTGATGTATTCGAGGACGAGGTAGGGGGAGCCATCTTCCATGATTGCTGCGTCATGGATAGATAGCACGTTTGGGTGTTTGAGCTGTGCCATGAGTTTGCCTTCTCGTTTGAGGCGCTCAACGAAGAGGTCATGGTCTGCGGCTCTTGAGGAGAAGATTTTTAGAGCTACGGTGCGGTTTAGCTTGGTGTGGATGGCGCGGTAGACGGTGCCCATGCCGCCTTTTCCGAGGGTTTCTTTGATGGTGTATCCAGGGAGGACGATGGTTTCATTTTCGGGTGGTGCATCTAGCCGCTCAGTGAGTGCCCAAGCCAGCATTTTTTTGGCTTTTTCGTTAGTAGGGTTGGCTTCTCTGGATGGCATGACGGATTGGGATATGGTGGGTTATTCTGAGAGGATGGCGATGAGATAGCGGAGTTCATCGTCAGGGTTTTCATTTTCGGTGATGGTTTCTTCTATCTCTGCGCGCAACATTTCACCGTAGCGTTTTCGCATGCGATGGACACCTACTTTTACTGCAGAGAGTGAGATGTGGAGGTCATCAGCTATTTCTTGATAGCCGGTAGTGAGTTCGCCGCTGAGGCTTGGGACGAGGGCGTTGTAGAGTTTTAGATTTCCTTCGGATTTGTATTTGAGACGTAGTTGTTTGTTGGCGGCTTCTACTACGATGAGTGCCCAGCGCTTATCAAAGCTGACGGAGGGGTCGATGGCTTTTTCATCACCCCAGCGTTCTTCCTCTGCGGCGATGTCTGTGGTTTCGACTTTTCCTTCACCACGTTTGATGGTGATTGTTTTTGCGTGTTCGTCTCTCAGGTAGCGCTTGAATGAGGTGAGTAGGAAGGTACGCATTTTGCCTTTTTCTTTTTTAGCGGCAGCGAAGAGTGCTTTTTCTATGCCTTTGGCCATGAAGCCTTGGACGACGTCCTC
>JALZVD010000118.1 GCA_023300205.1 Akkermansiaceae bacterium
ACGGTGATTGGTATGATTGTGACGTTTATCCGTATTGCTCAGGGTAATGTTGATGGGGTGCAGCAGATGAAGGTTGCGGAGGGAGTTTATCCTGCATTGATTACGACTGGCATTGGACTTAGTATTGGCATTGTGGCTTTGTTGTTTTATTCTATTTTTAGGGGTAAGGTGCAGAAGTATATTTCTGACTTAGAATCGGCTTCGACTCATTTATTAGCGATGCTAGCTGCTCAGTATGGAAATCGTCATCAGAGCGCCGGTGCAGGAAGCAGAAAGCGTGAACTAGGTAGAGAGTATTTTGAAGAAGATGATATAGCGGCATTAAATGAAGGCTTTGCCATTCCTGAACCAAGAGCAAAAAGAGGTATTCAGGATGGTTACCAGGGTCAAGTTCCAGGTAATCAGTAGGTTTGGCCTTATTTATTTTTATTGATCGATGAAATTTAAAACACAACAAGCGCCACCTGTAGGCTTTCAGCTCGCACCGATGATTGATATCATCTTTTTGTTGTTGGCATTTTTTATTGTTACGTACCAGATGACTGATAATGAGAAGGTGATGGAAATATCTTTACCAGCTGCGTCTGAAGGAAAGGCTAAGCAAAGAGATAATTTAGAGAAGGTGATAAACATTCATGCTGATGGGAGTATCGTGATAGACCAGAAGCCGTACACTTTAGATGAGCTACAGGCGAAGATGGGTAATTTGGTCCGTGTGAATAAAAGTCAACCGATCCGAGTGAGAGGAGACGAGAAGACTGAGTATAGACATATTGTAGATGTTATCAATCGCTGTAGTAAGGCTGGTATATGGAATATTTCATTTGCCACTGGCACGCCAAAGAAAAAACCAACGCATTAACCTAATACTAAAATCTTTCCCATCCGTACCGATATGAAGCATAGAGTAAATAAATCTAAAGCCTGTTCGATCACAACCATTACTTTAGCGGTTAGCTCGTTGATGATTTCTGCACAGGAACCAGCACCAGCAGAGGCCCCAGAGCAAGCGGCTCCTGCTCAGTTGAAGGCAGATCCAGCGAATGATTTTTTTGCGCGTGTGAACCAGATTTATAAGTCAGCAGCAACGGCTAAAGATTTTAGATTACGTGAGCGTTATTATAAACAGGCTATACCATTGCTTAAGGAGTATTTGAGGCAATTTCCTGGTCATAAGAATGCAGAGGCGGCTAATTATTATTTAGCAGAATCTTATTTTAATACGGGTATGGTGAGAGATGGCTTGGTGGCTTATAAGGGTATTATTACTAAATATAAGAAAGGTCCTTATGTGGCTGCATCTACTTACCGTCTAGCGCGTGACTTTTATAGCAAGGGTGAGTATGTAAACGCTGCGGAATATTTCGGATTAACAGCGGGGTATAGTTCGGTTCCGTCTGACCAGACTAAGGCGCTTTATTACCAAGCGCAGACTTATATGCAGGCGAAAAGGTCAGATTTAGCGACACCTATTTATGGGAAAGTTTCTTTAGCTGAGGGTGTCAATCCGTTTAGAGAAGATGCGACGTTGTCTTATGGAAAATTATCTTTAAAAGCGGGGAGTTATCAGGATTCATTGGATGCATTTGAGAGGCTGATCATACCGAATCAGACAGAGGAGATCAAGGCGGAGGCAGCGTATCACGCGGGTGTGGCTGCAAATGGTATTAAGAAAATAGATCTTGCTGAAAAGTATTTTAAGATGTCTATGCTGAGTAATTCTCAGAAATGGAAGGGGCAAGCGCAGACTGGACTGATGGGTATACGCTATGTGATGAATGATTATGAAGGTGTGATTAAACTTCAGAGTAGAGGTAAGTTTGAAATGTCTGAAGCTTTTAAGGCGAAGCAGGGATTTCTACTGGGGCAGTCTTATTACAAGCTTGGTCAGTATGCGAATGGGATTGATCATTTTATCGATGTAGAGATTCATGATAAAGGGTCAGATGATGCTTTTAAATCCGGCTATTATAAGTTGCTTTGTTTTTATAACATCAAGAATGAAACGATACCAGATAAGGTGGATCGTTTTCTAGAAGGTTATGCGGTTAATAATGGCAGGCATAAGTTTATCCACCAAGCGTTGTTAATGAAGGCGGAGACGTTGTTCTCCACAGCAGAGTTTGATAAAGCTTCGAAAGTGTATTCGGCAATTGGATCAGAGCTTATCGATAATAAATATCTTTCAGGAATGTTATTTAAGAAGGGTGTCTGTCTATCTAAGGTGGGTAACTTTGCAGGGGCTGCAAATACTCTGACAGTGTTCATAGAGAAATATCCGGATAGTCCGAAGGTCATAGAGGCGGTGATCATCCGTGCAGGAGCTTATGCAAAACTAGAGAATACAGCAAAAGCGCTGAGAGATTATGATCATGTTATTGAGAATTCTAAAGAGCCGCAGTATTCGGCTATAGCGCTACAAAAGAGTGCCGTGATACAGTTTCATGACAAGAAGTATGAAGACGCGATAGCGCGTTATCAAAAACTAGTAGAGGAGCACCCTAGTGAGGGGCCTGAGGTATTAGCAAATGCAAACTACTGGATTTGCAGGGCTTACTTTAAGCAGAAGAAGTACAAGCTAGGCTTGAAGTATTTGGAGGATAGTTGGAAACTGGATCAAGTTACTTTCCTTAAGCAGATTTCGATGTTGCGTGTTATCGGTCAGTTTTCGTTAGAAAATCATCAAGAGACAGAAAGGGCGATTATTTTAGCCGAGAATGCAGGGTTACAAAAGAGGATCCCACTTGCAGTGTACCGTTGGTTAGGGGAGCACTATTACAATGATACTAATTTCGAGAAGGCGGCGGACTTACTGGCTAAAGGAGTGGAAAAGGGTAAGGCCGATACTACACCCATTGCTATTTGGAGGTATCTTTCAAAAGCTCAAATGCAAACAGGTAGGTATCAGGAGGCATTTGTTTCTGTGAGTAATCTTTTGATTGTAGAAGAAAATAAGTCGCAAATTATTGATGCTTTACTCGATAAGTCTAAGATTCAAATGGGACTGGGTAAAGATGGCGATGCGAAGCGAACGGCTGATAAGGCACTGGCGATGAATCCTATTGGAAGAATGCAAGTTGAGCTTTTGAATGTGGTTGGGGATTTTTACTATAAAATAAATGAACCTGAAAAAGCTGCTAATCATTATGTACTATTAGTGGATTCAGCTAAGGAGCTACCTTCTCATCCGCAGATTCTAGATCGATTGGCTCAATGCTTGGCAAAGTCCGGAAATGCTGCAGAAGCTCAACGCTATACAGATCAGCTTAAAGTGCTTTACCCCAAGTATAAACGAGGGCAATAAAGTGTTTTTGGAGTTGGTTTACTTTATCTTAAGGGCTTGGTAGAGGGTGGTGGCTCTTTTTACTTTAGTGACTTGGTGATGATGGTGATGTTATGCTGGAACATTCCGATAATGGATCTGTGTGAATCAGCGTAGATTTTAGGAGCGAGTTTGACTCCTGATGCTTTGCTAACGGCTTGGAGTGCTTTTGGGTTAGAGGATTCATCAGGGAAGATGGCTTTGATGTTTTTTTGTTTTAGGATATTGGTGGCTTCTGCGAGGTATTGTGGTGCTGAAGCTTGCTCACTGTTGAGGCCTCTTAGGGGTAGAGACTGGAAACCGAAGTCTTTACAGAAGTAGCCGAAGGCTGTGTGGGCTGTAGCGAGTGTGCGGTCAGATTTTGGAATAGTGGCTATTTGGGATTTTGCCCATGCGTTTAGTTGATCGAGCTGAGTCCGGTAAGATTTGGCACGAGCTTTATAGTAAGCTTTGTTTTGTGGATCTATCTTAGAGAGTTGGTCTTCTAGAGTGGATAGTGCGATACGCCAGTTTTTGATGGATTGCCACCAGTGAGGGTCTAATACTCCATGGCTGTGATTAGGGCAGCAGACGTAGGTGGAAGATTTTGAGCTTATGGTGAGTGAGCGTATCTTTTTCCCTAGTTCTAGTACTGTGGCAGAGGGGCCAATGAGTGACTTTAGTTTAGGCAGATAAGGTTCTAGGTTTTTTCCAGATGCTAGGTAAAGGCGAGTTCCGGATGCTTTGCGGAGGGTCTGGGTGGTGGGATTGAACGCGTGAGGGTTGCCGTAGATTCCGATGAGGTCTGTTACTTCTACTTTGTCTCCACCAACTTTTCTCGCTAGGTCAGCGAGAAGCGGGGATAGAGTGGCTATTTTTATTTTTGCTTGTACTGTTAGAGAAAATACTAGGCAGATAATCAGTGCTAGGAGTGGTTTCATGTAGTTAATAAATCGTATATCTGGAGATTATCAAGAATTAATGCAAATTAGTTGCGTTAGTGGTAGTTGTAGTTTGAAGAGGTTTCTCTTGTAAGCACTTAGATGAGTGAGTAGATAGTTATTCATGAATGAGGTTAGCACACGCACAGATTGGCAAGTATGGGAGCCAGTGATCCGTGCTACACTGATGTTCATCGTTCAGGATGGAAAAGTACTTTTAATAGATAAGCTTACTGGAATCGGTAAGGGCAAGGTGAATGGTCCAGGTGGTAAAATAGATCCGGGAGAGACAGCTGAGCAGGCAGTGATTCGTGAATGCCAAGAGGAGCTACATATTACTCCATATTTTCCAGTGAAGATGGGAGAGTTATGTTTTGCTATGACAGATATTCCAGATATTCATTGTCATGTTTTCATGGCTACGGAGTTTTCTGGTGAGCCAAAGGCTACGCGTGAGGCTGATCCATTTTGGAAAAAAATCTCTGAAATTCCTTACGATAGAATGTGGGAAGATGACCAGTATTGGTTACCAGAGATGTTGTGCGGGAAGAAATTTTTTGGACGATTTGATTTCAATGAGGAAGAAATCGAGTGGATGTGTGTAGAGCTGGGTGATACGACTGAGCAGCTGTGGATAGGTTAGTGACTGGCGTTTAGTCAGTTTGGTAGAGGGATCCTTTAGAAGAGGCATTACGCTCAATTTCTATGTCACCTAAGATATGGCTTTGAATGACTTTGAATTGGTTCATTTTCATTAGCTCTAGGACTGCGAGGAAGGTTACGATGACTTCAGATTTAGTTGTGGCGTCATCGAAGAGGCTGAGGAAGTTCTTCCGTTGGCCAGGTTGTGTTGAGTCTAGTAGGTTGGCAATTTTATCAGAGACGGTGAAGCGATCATCAATAATGTCGCCTAAGTCATTACTTTCTTCAAATCTTTGAAGCACGCTTTGGAACGCTCGTATGAGGTCAAATATATTGGCATCAGGAAGAGGTGCGGGTTCGTCATTAAGGTTCTCAGGTTTTTCAGGGACGTGTGCGAAGTAGTCTTCTTGTTCAATGGCTTTTTGGGATAGGAATCCAGCAGCATCTTTGAATTTTTTGTATTCAATAAGCTGACGAATGAGTTCCCAGCGAGGGTCATCTTCTTCTATGTCTTCTTCAGGAGGTTGTTCTTGTTTGGGAAGGAGAGTGCGGCTCTTAATGTACATGAGGTTAGCTGCCATTACGATGAACTCTGAGGCTAGGTCAATATTCAACATTTTGAAGGTGTTGATATAATCTAGATATTGTTTTGTGACTCGTTCTATAGAAATGTCATAGATGTCTACTTCATCTTTTTTGATAAGATAGAGTAGGAGGTCTAGTGGTCCCTCGAATATATCGAGCCTGACTTTGTATTTTTCTTCGCTCACGTGATTGATAATGTATGGAGATGATGGGATCTTGCAAGCTGAGAAGCGGGAAAGGAGAAAATTGGAATTAAAAAACCCTGTGAAACTAATCACAGGGTTTTAAAGTAAAGATTTAACTCAGGTTGTATAGTCTAGGACTACTTACGGCGACGTAAGATGAGTGCAAGGCCTCCAAGTCCGAGGAGAGCAGTTGAACTAGGCTCAGGAACTGCTGTTTCTGCGAATGTTATTTGTCTTACTTGAGTGCCATCTGGATTAGAGACAAACTGAACAGCACTACCGTTATCGATAGTAGTGATATTTCCTAATGCGAACGCTCCAATGTAAGTAACGTTTGTAGGATAAAGGATGGTGAATGCTTGGCTAGGATTTAGGTTCACAACTCCGTTAGTAACATGTGGAGAACCAGATCCAATCAAAGTGAAAGATCCGTAAGTGTTAGTGATTGTTGAAACGCCTAGAATCTGACCGTTAACGGACGAGAGGTCTAGAGTGAAAGCAGAAGCTGCCGAAGTCATAGCTGCTGCGCAAATGGAGGTTAATAGTATCTTGTTCATAGTATTTATGTGGGGTTAAGAGTTAATCTCTACGTAATAATAAATATTTTCGGCGAAAGGTCAACATTTTTTTAATATTTTCATTTTATCGTCTCGATTAATGGCATATTCACAAAACTATTTAGTTCTAGTATCTTGATTATTGCTTTGCCATCTTGGGTGTAATTTTTTTCTCTTTCTTTTACGATGCCAATGTCTTTCGCGAACCAGATCTCTTTAGATTGCATTACATCTTTGGTTGTCTGGTTGACTTGGTCCATTTGGATTTTATCAACGATATATTTATTTCCTTTGACCTCTATATCGACACCTTTGGCTTCGACGCGGAATTGGAATTCAGGTAAGCCTGTTGCAGACCATGACCACTTATCTGCGGATTTTGAACCTTGGTTATAAAGTAAAATAGGGCTGATGCTGATCATGCCTTTTTTTAATTCTGGGTTTTTTGGATCGTGTTGGTAAGTGCCATAGTATAGTAGAGAGCCACCTCTGTATTCTAGAACTTGTCTTTTAGTGAGTTTACCTTCGATGTAGATATTGATGATTGGGGCTGGTCTACCAAGTGCTTCGATTTCTGATAGGCCTGTGCTTTGTTGGATCTCCTCAAATTTATAAATAACGCTATTTTTAGCTCTCTCTCCTTCACCTTTGAGGGAAGATTCAAATTTCACGCTGTCGGGAATTTGAACGGAAACATCATAAGACCAGGTATTACCTTTTTTGAGTAGTTCAGATTCATCAGGAGTAATCTCTCTTTTCTCGGGGGTTTGAGAGTTTGGAGTTTCTTGCGCAGAACTAATACTAGTAGTACTTGCTATTGTTACAGGAGCGAGCAGGCTGAGTAGTAATTTGGGGTGGAGATATTTTGTTTTCATAGTAAGAGAGTTTGTTATTTAGAGGTTTGAGAAATGCTTGTAGCTGCATGTGGTGCATCTAGACGTTTAGCGGGAGCGTTAGGGCTGACGGGGAAATAGTGGGGTCTGCGGTTAGCTATAGTAGAGAGCATGTAGCAAATGATCAGAATTACAATAATAGGTATGATAATCCAAAGTGCTATTTTCACTATATTATACATGTAGTTTATGAACTCTTGAGCTTGAGTTTTTCTAGCAAGTTGCTTTTTTTTCTGCTCTAGCATGGGTCGTGCGTTTAGATATGATAGTTTTCTTTTGATTGTATCAGCTGAGTGATTAATAAGGTCATCAAGTTCTGGTTCACTTGCTAGATCTTTCGTAAGTGAGGAGATACAAGTGTTGAGGTCGTTGACATCTTCTAATGATGGTTGGTTTTTGTAGAAAATATCTACTGTGTACTGAGTAGAGAAAATGCCGATACAAATAAGCATATGGAATTGATCTGAGGAGACTCTATCATTAGCTGCCTTTTCGACCGCAGAGATCCAATCCAAACGAGTTGAAAGTTTAGAGGCATCCACATTATAGAAGCCGTAGCTTATTAAAGTGTTTTGCTCGGCGAGCATGGTTGCTTGATTTTTTTCTAATAATTGCTTTTGGTCAGCAGTGATTAGATTTTCTGGGTCAAGGATAGTGTATTCAGTCGCATTTAATTCAGTTGTTTTTAAATCAGTTACGTTTAATTCAGTGGCCTTTAAATGATTAGCTGAAATGATTAGCTGAAGGGTTACTAGGAATTGAATGAGTTTGTGGTGAGCGAAGCAGATCATTAGTTTTTTCTTTTAAAGCTTTTGTATTTCCTCTTCACCATTCTCTTTGTTGTTTCTAGAACTGGCAATAGTTCAAGAATTTGCTCAGCTATTACTGAGCCAAGTTTTTGTTTTTTTAGTGAGCGATTGAGTTTCGTGATGATTTTCCAGGAGGATTCATCTGGGATGAAAATATCTGCTTGATAGCCATATGCGAGAGCAGACCTGCATTTTGCTGTATCGATGAGTAATAATACATACCAACCACGGTCGGTTTCATTTTCATTCTTAAGTGTAGGGCATTGGTTTACCATCCAAAGAGCCATCTGCCGTACTTCTATCTCGGGTTGGAGTGGGATGAGGCAGACTTTTAGTATGAATTGTGGATAGCGTTTCTTTAGTCGAGAGCTGGCTTTTTTGATGGTTTTTTTCTCATACTTATCAAGTTTTTTCGAGAAATCTAATATTGGTTCGAGAGCAGGTAATTGTGCTTCGGGGAGGAGTTTATTAAGGTAGCTGAATGAGAAGCCGCAATAGTCACAACGGCTTACGGTGCGCTCTCTTAGCAGTCTAGAGCACTCGGGGCAACGAGGTAGTTCACCTGCCAGCTGGCTAGCAAACGCTTCTTTCCTTGTTAGTTTCTTTAGAGGTACTGTTGTTTGGCTTAGGAGGGGTGGATTAGCCTCTATTTTTTGAATGGGATCAAGGACTGGCGGGGCTTCGGTGATTGGGTTATCGATGATGATATCCTCGATTATAGGGGTATCAACTTTAGCCTCTTGTGCTGAGGGGTTGTCGATTATGATGTCTTCGATTACAGTGTCATTTGCTTTAGCGTCGTGGGTTGAGGGGTTGTCGATTATGATGTCTTCGATTACAGTGTCATTTGCTTTAGCGTCGTGGGTTGAGGGGTTATCGATTACAATGTCTTCGACTACAGGGGCATTAGCTTTAGCGTCGTGGGTTGAGGGGTTATCGATTATGATGTCTTCGACTACAGGGGCATTAGCTTTAGCGTCTTGTGCTGAGGGGTTATCGATTACAATGTCTTCGATTACAGTGTCATTTGCTTTAGCGTCGTGGGTTGAGGGGTTATCGATTATGATGTCCTCGATTACGGGGGCATTTGCTTTAGCGTTCTCGGTTGTTGGATTATTAATTATGATGTCCTCGATGATAGGATCATCGTCCAGGAGGTTATCGATCGGGACATATTTTAGTTCGGAGCTCATGCTGTGATTGCTGTTTTCAGGATGATAATTTTTGAGAATGCATAAATCAATCTAAAATCATGGTTATAAATGGGAAATGAAATTATAATGTGAAACTTTGTAGTTCTGTGGCATATTATAGGCAGAAAAAAGAAATTCTACGACAACTATAAATTATGGATAATAACGAAACAAATCAAGATAGTATGAAAAATACGATGGATTCTCTTAATGAAACATTTAAGAGTGCTGCTGATGAGGCGAAGAGTAAAGCTAAAGAAGCGGCTCCGAAAATCAAAGAGGCCCTTAAAAATGGAGCTCATGATCTGGCTTATGGAGCAGCTTATGGAGCATCTTTTGCAGGTTCATTGGCGGCAGAGTTCCTACCGCAATCAGTGAAAGATGGTTTAGCTGAGGGAGCGAGCGCGGGAAAAAGTGCTGGTAAAGAAACTGCTGAAAAATATAAGGCTAGCGATTCTTGTGAAGGCGAGTGCTCGGTATCATAGTTTGATACTAGCTAATCATACTTGGAAGTTTATCACAGCTCTAGCTTAACGGAGTATTGTTGAGGTATGGGTTGTTTTTTATATCGTCTAAATCACTTGCAATCGGTCTATTGATAGATGATGCTAAAGCTATGGCTATAGAAGCAGTGACAAAGATTACAGGTAGGGCGGTCCCTGTACCGGGGGCTGATGTGGATACAGATAGAATTATCCCTGCGCGATTTCTCAAGTGTGTGACGTTTGATGATCTGGCTGCGGGGATGTTTTATGATGAGAGGTTTGAAGCTGATGGGACATCTAAGCAACATCCTATTGATCAGGAGGCTTATGAGGGTGCTAGTATTTTATTGGTAGGTCCTAACTTTGGTTGTGGGTCTTCTCGTGAACATGCTCCGCAGTCAATTAAGAGATTTGGCTTTCAGGCTATTGTTGGGGTTAGCTATGCAGAGATTTTCTTTGGTAATTCGACAAATTTGGGGATGCCATGTGTGAGCATGAGTGAGGCGGATAATGAAAAGTTAATGCATTTGGTGGCGAGTCAGCCTGAGGCTGAGATGAGTGTTGATCTAGAAGCTTTGGAGGTCATTTTTTCTGGGATTACGTTTAAGATGACGATGCCTGAAGGTTCTAGGGAGGCGTTAGTCAGTGGCAAGTGGGATGTGATTCAAGAGTTAGTTGATCATGAAGAGCAAATCAACTCTGTGGCTGAAAGCTTGTCCTATGTTTAGTAAAACCTGTAATTGATGACTAAAGAGGCTCCAATCATTGAAGTGCGTGATCTCCATCAGAGATTTGGTGATCAGCATGTACTGAGAGGAGTAACTACTCATGTTAATAAGGGTGAGACTTTGGTTCTTTTAGGTGGTTCAGGTGGGGGTAAGAGTGTGCTTCTTAAGCACTTCATTGGTTTACTTAGCCCTTATAGTGGGCAGGTGATTGTCAACGGGGAAGATATTTCAGAGATGAATGAGCGGCAGCTTAGTAAGGTGCGGCAGGCGATGGGGATGATGTTTCAAAATGGAGCTTTATTTGATTTCATGACTGTGGGGCAGAATATTGCTTTTCCTCTTAGAGAGAGGGGTATGAAAGATGAAGCTGAGATAGAGAGGCGGGTTCTGGAGAGTCTCGATATTGTGAAGCTTCCTGGGCAGGAAGGTAAGATGCCTGCTGAGCTTTCTGGTGGAATGCGAAAGCGTGTTGCATTGGCCCGAGCGATCGTAGACCGTCCTGAGTGTGTGTTGTATGATGAGCCACATGCTGGGCTAGACCCGATTACTGGAGATTCGATAGACCATTTAATCAGGGACTTGCAGAAGAATCACGGGATGACTAATGTGATCATCACTCATGAGATGCGGAGTGTATTCCGTATTGCGGATAGGGTGATCTTTCTTAAATTAGGGCAGATTTATTGGGAAGGGACACCTCAGGAGATGAAAGATTCTGGAGATCCGGAATTATTAGATTTCATTGAGGGTGTGGCAAGGGAAGTGGTCATCTCTTAAATTCTATCATTTCAATTAAAATTTATGGCAATCAAAGAAAAAAGATCAGAAGCAATCGTTGGATTATTTTTGTTAATCGGTCTCGGAGTTCTTGGGGCTCTCATCGTAAAGTTTGGGCAAATTGGTGAGGATAGCATGGAAGGAAAATACAATGCAGAGATCACTTTTAGTGATGCTTCAGGGCTGATTAAAGGTAGCGAGATACGAATGGGTGGAGCGAGGATAGGTAAAGTGACAAGCACACCAGAACTACAGAGTGATCTTAAGGTACTGGTCCAAATGCGCCTTACGGGGCAGATAAAAATTGATAAGGAGAGCTCATTTCAGGTTGAATCGTTATCTATCCTTGGGGATAAAATGATCGTGGTGACGCCGCCGGAGGAATTTAGTGGCGAGTATCTAAAAGATGGTGATGTGCTTTTTGGATCTGAATCCGGAGGTTTAGAAGCGCTTCAGTCAGATGCTGAGTCAGTAGCTAGAGATGCACGAGTTCTGATGAAAGATGCACGGACTACGTTGTTGAAAGTAGATTCTTCACTTGATGATATCCGTGCTGTGGCTGGTGGACTTGCGGAGTCAGTGGATAAGATTAATACAGATTTATTGGATGAGAAAAGTATTCAGAGCTTAAAAAACGCTATCGCTAATTTAGAGCAAGTGACTTCTAGTTTTAAAGATATAGGTAGTGAGGTTACGCCAATTTTTGTGGATGTGAGGGCGGCGATAGGCAGTGTGAGATCTGCGGCTGATGCAGCGACTAGGACATTTGATGGGGCAAGTTCACAGATGAAGAATATAGAGCCTGCGCTGGCAGGTATTCCTGAGGCTTTAGGTAGTATTCAATCTGCGGCTTCTAAGGCAGAAGGGTTCATGGGGGAGGCGGAGAAGACGATTACTAAGCTCAATAAGAGTGACGGCTTATTGAATACCTTAACTGATGACAAAGAATTTAATACAGATACCAAGCAATTCGTTAAAAATCTTAAGCACTATGGGATTCTACGATATAAGGATGATGAGACTTACGATGAGAAGGATCCTAAGGAGAGCCGGTATCGTAGTAAAAGAAGATAACGAATAACGATTATGGATCTTATAGAAACACTTTGTAGAGTAGCTTTAGAAAATGGAGCGGAAGATCTTTATTTAAAGCAGGATGCAACGCCGAGGCTTAGGATAAAAGGTGATTTGATAGAAATCGAAGATACTGTTTTCAGCGAGGATGATATGGAGCGTTTTCTTGGGAAATGTGGGTATGATGGATCTCCAACTAAGGAAGCGGATTTAGCTTGGGAAAATGGTGCTGGGCAGAGATTCCGGGTGAATGTGTTTGATTCATTAGGTACGCGTTGCGCAGTACTGAGGCCTCTGCGTGAGGTGACACAGAGTATGATGGCACTAGGGCTGCCTGTAGGGCGTCTACAAGGGTGGCTCAGCCGTAATCACGGGATGATTCTTTTTACTGGAGCAACAGGCAGCGGGAAGTCTACTAGTCTTGCTAGCTGTTTGAGCTGGGTGAGTAAGAGATTTAAAAAGCATATTATTACTGTGGAAGATCCTGTTGAGTATTTGTTAAAGAGTGAGCAATCGCTGGTATCTCAGCGGCAGATAGGGACCGATACTGCTTCATTTCATGATGGGCTACGTGCGGCGCTCCGGCAGAGCCCAGATATTATTTTTGTAGGAGAAATACGAGATTATGAGACAGCTAAGGCGGCGCTTCATGCTTGTGAAACTGGTCATTTGGTGGTTTCTACTTTGCACTCGAGTAATGTATCCGAGACAGTTCAACGTCTTCTGATGCTGTTTCCCGCGGCTGAGCGCGAGGCTGCGCTGCATGTGATCAGCAGGCAGTTATTAGGTATTCTCAGCCAGAAACTGGTTCCTGGAGAATCTGGGGATTTGCATCTTCTTGTGGAGCATCTTGAGAATACTGGTGCGATTAAAAAATGGCTTGAGAATGCTGAGATTAATAAGATTTCTGATTTCCTAGCGCAGGGTAGCCATGGAGAAAATGTGACGTTTATTAATTCTATTATCCTCGCCCATAAAGCTGGCCAGATAAGTGAGGAGACGGCGAGAAGTGCTTGTGATGACCCAGCAGATTTTAACCGGATGATGCTAGGAGTTAGTCACGGTTCACGCTAAGTTTCAATCAACCGAGATTTATATATGGAAAGAACAATTGTAGATTATCTCCATGCGCTTGTAAGGGCAGATGGCTCAGACCTACACCTCAGCGTGGGAATGCCTCCATCTTTGAGGGTTTTAGGTGAGCTTTGTCCATTGAAGGCAGATGCTCTGAGAGAAGAAGATCTTTTAAGCTTAGTGATGAGTGTGCTGACTGATTCTCAGCGGGCGAAGCTTGAGGAGAACTTTGAGCTAGATTTTGCTTTAAACATAGATGGTGTGGGAAGATTCCGTGGAAATGCGCACTATATCAGGGGAGCAGTGGAGGCCACATTTCGTCATATTCAGGATGTGGTTCCCTCGCTAGATGAGTTGGGCCATAAACAGATTTTGAAGAAGTTGTGTCAAATCCAAGATGGGCTGGTGCTGGTGACAGGTGTTACCGGTTCAGGGAAGTCATCTACTCTAGCTGCGATGGTAAATCTCATTTCCCAACAGAGAAAAGGAGTGATTATCACGGTGGAAGACCCTATAGAGTTTGTCTTCACTCATGGACACAGCTTGGTGAAACAGAGGGAAGTGGGGGCTGATACACGCTCTTTCGGGGCAGCATTAAAATACGCACTTAGGCAAGACCCAGATGTGATCATGGTATCTGAGCTCCGAGACATGGAAACCATTCAAGCGGCTATCACAGCTGCTGAGACTGGACATTTTGTATTGGGAACACTTCACACGATTGATGCTCCGCGAACTTTAGATCGTTTGATTGATGTGTTTCCATCTGGTCAGCAAAGCCAGATCATTGCTCAGTTAGCGAATTGTCTCAGAGCTGTTGTTTCTCAGCGACTGATCAAGACTGATAAAGGGAAGAAGCGAGTGCTTGCGGAAGAAGTGATGCTGGTGAGCCACCCTATTAGGAATTGTATTCGAGAGCGAAAGTTTGAGCAGATTGATGGGCTGATCGAAATAGGAGGGAAGGATGGAATGTTTACCATCGACCATCATCTCGTGGAGCTACTCAAGAAAAACAAAATTACTGTCGATGAAGCTTATCACAATAGTAGGGATAATACGGTTATTGATAGTTTCCTTAAGGAAAAAAAGCGCAGGGGTAGGTTTTGAGATGTGAGCTTTAAAAAGAACAAACCCACAGGCTGTTGTAGCAACCTGTGGGTTTAAGTTGTTGTTCCCCCAATTGAATAATCAAATACTATGACCTTCATTAAAAATAGACAGCGGTGTTCAGTATTTGTTCAAAGAAAAAGGTAATAAAATTAAATTATTTTTATATTGTTTACTGTTAGCGACTTAGGTAAGTTTTATTTCCCCATGGAGTCACCCATTTTTGCGTAGAGTTCCTGCTGGTTGGCAGAATGTTCTAGTAAATCAGTATCTAAGGTGACGCGATTTTTCTGGAAAATGGTGATTGTGGAGGATCCTCCAAAGGCAAAATAGCCTTTTTCGGCACCTTTTTCGATGGTTTGACCAGGTTTATAGGTTTGGTGGATAGAGCCAACGCAGGTAGCGCCGATTTCCATGATAAGGACTTTTCCGTGGTTGGGGGTGTCTAGAATAGTGCGAGTGCGTTTATTCTGCCACATGTAGTTTAGATTTTTCCTCAGAGCGATAGGGGAAACTGAGAAGAGGGGTCCATTGATGATTACTGTCTCACTAGGGATTCCGGCGAGAGGGAAATGGTAGCGGTGATAATCAACCGGACAAAGTCTAGATAGTACTAATGAGCCATTAGCGAACTCCTTATAGAGGTTATCATCATCAATGAGTTGTTTTAGATTCCACTGTTGGCCTTTTACGAATACACCAGCGACCTCTTCTGCGTTTTCAAATCCTAAATGTCTGCCGTCAGCTGGGAATACAACGGCAGCATCAGCGATAGGACGAGCTTCAGGTTTTAGTTTTCTGTAAAAGAAGGCATTAAAATGCTCAAAGCTTTCTGCCTCATCAAGGAAATCCTTTGTATTCATGGAGTAATCCACGATAAATGGGTCTACTTTCGAGCGGGTTTTAGGATGATTCATCCGTCTGCCATACCATTTACTAAAGAATGGACGTTTGATGAAGCTATGGAGCGCTATTTTTCCCAGAGGGTTACCGTATGCCCATTTCAGAAACCCTTCACCGTAAACTTGTTCAGTCTCTAGTTCTCCTGTGTATCTGTTTCTGTAAGTAATTGGCTTCACGTCACACTTCCTGCTTTGATTCCCCCCTATTGTCAACTCTCTAAAAAAATGTTAGAAAAAAATAACATTCACTCTTGCACTACCATCGATTTATTCCTCATGATGACTTTAACAAGATTCTGGCACGATCAAAATATAACATCACAAATCATATGGCAACCTGGGGAACAAAAACATTCGAAGACGACACCGCTACAGACTGGCTCTTAGAGCTAATTGATGCTGAGGAAGCACGTGAATTTCTCTTGGCAAACATTACACTGTCTGAAGAAGGTGAGCCTGGATATGATACAGGAGTGATTTGTCTCGCAGCTTGTGAGGTAATTATTGCACTGATTGATGAACCTAGAAAAGGTCTTCCGGAAGAGCTGAAAGATTGGCTTGCGGAGAATGAGTGTGATGACATCACGGATCTTCCGGAGAAGGCTCACGAGTCATTAGGAGCAGTTCTCAAAGACAGCTCAGAACTTATGGAGTCATGGAAAGAGCAGGAAGACTATGAAGAGTGGCGTGAAGGCGTGGATGAGCTTGCCGAGATCATGGAGCAGCTTGTGCAAGCATAGAGTAACTTGTTTGAACGTGTTCTTTTTCTTTCGCTCTCAATCATAAAATGTTTTCCTGAGGCATGAAACATCAATCTGTTAGATTTTGCAAATTCGGGGTGCCTGCTGAAGTGGTCAGCTATGAAGCCGGGGAGAAGCATGTCTTTGAGGAGCTAGGCAGTGGTGAGTTGAGGGTGAAGATTCAGTTCTCACCGATTAATCCTGCTGATTTAAACTATATCCAGGGTAATTATGGGATACTGCCAGAGCTTCCTGCGATACCGGGAGTAGAGTCCGTGGGAATCGTCATTGAGTCAAAATCAGACGTGGTTTCTATTGGCGATCAGGTTATTTTTATTACACGTGTAGGAACCTGGCAGAGTGAGGTGACCTGTGCAGCTGAAGATGTGGTTGTGATACCAAACATTCCTTCTGAGCAAGCTTCAATGTTAAAGGTGAATCCGCTCACGGCTCTTTGTTTGTTAGAAAATTATGTGAGATTGGAGGTTGGTGATTATATTATTCAGAATGCGGCTAATTCTGGAGTAGGGCAGAGTGTGATTCAGATTGCGAAGTTATTAGGGTTCAAGACGATCAATCTTGTGAGGAGGGAGGAGTTGATTGCGGAGCTGCTGGATCTGGGGGCAGATCATGTTTTATTAGATGACAGGTCAGTGGTAGAAAATGTGAGATCTATCTGTGGTGAACGTTTACCTAAATTAGCCTGTAACGCAGTGGGTGGAGATAGTGCACTGCGTCTGATGGATGCTCTTGAGGAAGAGGGGCAGCATGTTACTTTTGGAGCCATGTCTATGCGTAGCCTTAAGGTGCCAAATAAGTTTCTCATTTTTAAGCGCATCCAGCTACATGGTCTCTGGGTTACTAAGTGGATAGAGGCGAATGATAAGGTGACGATTATATCAGCCTATCAGCGTCTTGCAACGTGGGTTGCTGAGGGAAAGCTTCATCAAGCGGTCGATACGATTTATAAGCCGGAGGATATTGTCCAAGCGATTACTCATGCCTCTCAGAATAAACGTAGTGGGAAAATTTTGTTAGACTTTAGCTAATGTCCAATGAGTGATTGCTCTGAGCGTAAGATTATCCATGTGGATATGGACTGCTTTTATGCGGCTATCGAGCAGCGAGAAAATCCTGAGCTTATGGGGAAGCCCATAGCGGTAGGAGGTGATGGGAGGCGTGGGGTTTTGTGTACTGCTAGCTATGAGGCGCGCGAGTTTGGTTGTCGTTCTGCGATGCCA
Organism: Akkermansiaceae bacterium; assembly: GCA_023300205.1. Taxonomy (GTDB): domain Bacteria; phylum Verrucomicrobiota; class Verrucomicrobiia; order Verrucomicrobiales; family Akkermansiaceae; genus Rubritalea. Next base: position 17,235 of record JALZVD010000118.1, read on the forward strand.
GGATTTAAGGCGCTGGAGCTATGTCCGCAGCTGATTATTGTGCCTGTGCGGTTTGATCTCTATCAACAAGCTTCTGCTAAGGTGAGGGCTATTTTTGGTAGGTTTACCGAGCTGATCGAACCACTGTCGCTGGATGAAGCGTATTTGGATGTTAGTCATTGGCAAAGTGATGCGGGAGCTATCGCGCGCGAGATACGAGCTGAGATCTATGAGGAAACACAGCTTACTGCGAGCGCAGGTATTGCTCCGAATAAACTTATCGCTAAGATAGCCTCAGATTGGCAAAAACCGAATGGACAACATCAGATAAGCCTAGAGGAGATCCCTGAGTTTATGGAATATTTACCTGTAGCAAAGCTATGGGGTGTGGGGAAAAAGATGCAGCAAAAACTGAGCTCTGAAGGAATTGAAACCTGTGGCGAAATGCAGGGGGTTGAAAAAATAGAGATGGCGAAGAGGTATGGGAAATGGGGGATTCAGCTTTACGATCTTTGTCGTGGGATTGATGATAGAGAGGTTCAGACCAGTCGCATTCGAAAGTCTATTAGTAAGGAGATAACCTTTGGTGAAGACGTGAATCGAGTGCAAGATCTCTTCCCTGATCTAGGCCAGATGCTAGATTCTGTTAAGGAATCACATCAACAGCATTATCGAGATAGAGTGATTAAATCAGCGGTGGTGAAGCTGAAGTTTGCAGATTTTACTCAGACTACTATTGAACGAGCGACTGAGAGGCCTAGTATAGAACTAGCTAGAGAGCTTCTTTTAGAAGGCTGGAGAAGGGGGGGACAAAAATCTGTACGCTTGCTGGGGGTTGGTTTAAAACTAGCTGATCCTGAGCCAGAATCTCAGTCTCATTTGGAATTGGGAATGGGATAGAATACGAGATAAATTCACCCTTGCTAGTGGTTGCACAAATGATTTTAATCGTTTTTACTTTTTATACTAATGAACTTACTTCCTTACATTTTCGCGGCTAGACCTAAGACGTTACCCGCGGCAATTGTGCCCGTTTGGTTAGGGTGCGTGTTGGCTTGGTATTTATCTAGAGAGTTTGATGGGTGGGTTGCTTTTTATACTTTGATGGGAGCGGTGTGGATTCAGATAGGAACGAACTTTTTTAATGATGCGATCGACTCTGATAAAGGAGCAGATACGGAGAAACGGCTCGGACCGAAGCGAGCTACAGCGAGTGGGATGATCTCTCGAAGGGCGGTCTATACTTCAGCGATGGTGTGTTTATTGGTAGCGGCTATGTTTGGTTATTTACTTTTTGAGGCTCGTGGATGGCCGGTGATCGCGATAGGGATACCATCGTTGTATCTTTGTTATGGCTACACGGGAGGACCATGGCCCTTGGCTTATAAAGGTCTTGGGGAGTTGTTTGTGATCTTGTTTTTTGGTCTGATCGCGGTGGCAGGGACTGTTTATATGCAGCTGGGCGAGTGGCGCGTTGAGTCCGTTCTGTTAGGTCTGCAAGTGGGGTTACTTTCTGCGGTATTGATTTCTATTAATAACTTACGTGACCGTGAGGAGGATGAGGGGAATAATAAAAGGACGATGGCTGTAGTGTTAGGGGAAAAGTGGGCGAAGAGGTTTCTGATGTTAGA